>RFXN01000034.1 GCA_009921625.1 Candidatus Fonsibacter lacus
ACACCAAACTTATCGGCAAAAGGTCCAGCAAGTGCCAGCCCCACTGGCCGAAATAACATGACGATCACACCATCGTACGCAGCGACTCGAGAGAGCGCTTCACGCGGTATCCGTGTTTGAAGCGCGGTATCCCAAATAGTTTTCCATAGATCGAAGACCACGCCCCACATAAATGCTGCGCAGATGATGAACCAGAGCGGTTGTGGCCGAGCGATTGACCAGATGTAGAGAGCAAGAAATACCGTAAGGCACATCATCGTCAACATTGGATATTTGGGATGAAAGCGCATTGCCACGAAAGAGCCAACAATCAATCCAATTGATACAGCGGTAAGGACCATCGACCATGATTTTGCACCATCAAATTTCTCGCGGGCAACAAGGGGGCCGAGCACATTTTCACCTGCAGCCCATGACATAACGATAAAAGCAAAACAAATATCGATGACCACAAGCCATCGAAAGGAGGTAAAGACCCGCCAACCTTCTTTCAAATCATGTAATACCGTGTTCTCTACTACCTCCATTGGTGGAGTGACATGTTTAAAGGTATACACAACGATTCCTGCGACGAGAAATGTTGCTGCATCAACTGCGAGCGCAGTAGTGCTGCCAACTGTGCTTACTAAAATTCCACCTAAGGCGGAGCCGATTATTAGGGCCGTATTGGAAAACATATTATTTAGCGCATTAGCCTTCTGGAGCGCTTGTTGCGGTAGAAGCGCTGGCAATACGCCATTAAATGCTGGCCACCAGATGCCAAGAAGTAAACCGCATCCCACATTTACTACGACGAAGACCCAGAATGGAACGTTACCCGTTGCAAAAAATGAGACTTGAAAGAAGAGCAATAGCGCCGTAAATATATCTCCATATGCAATCCACTTTGCCCGGCCGTATCTATCTGCAATCACCCCACCGAAGGGAAACATAATCAGAAGAGCAACGGTGTTGATACCTAAAATAGTTCCAAGCAACGTTGCATTTCCATTTGGTAAATCAAGGACGGCAAAGGCAAGAGCCACTGGGGCCATGCCATTGCCCACATTGGAGACAAAGCGTGCAAAGTAGAACCGTCCTACAAATTTCTCTTGCACAAGTTCGCGAAGTTTCATGGCTCCAACCAAATATTTATTAGTAATACTAAAGCGCCAACAGCTGCACCGAAGCCAGCGATAATCAGGGCTAATTCACTTTTCCCACTTGTCCAGATCAATCCGCCCCAAATGCCTGCGGCAAGTACGGCAAAACTCATACTCGCTTGAAAAACACCTTGAGCATATCCTCGAGAACTCTCATCGCTTAACCGACCAATCCATGCTTTCCCAATGCCATCAGTCAATGCGGGAAAGAGCCCATAAATAGCGAGAGCAACCAGAGCCACGACTCGATTCTGGGTGAGACCTAAAGTGAGATAGCCGAGTGCAAAAAAGGTTAACCCAACTAAGTAGACATACTTTGGATGTATCTGGTCGGCGATACGCCCTGCTGGGTATGCAGCAAAAGTGGCCACTACCATGTAAATGACGTAACCAAAAACTACTCCAGATGGAGAAAAGCCAATATCATGTAGGCGAAGAAGTAGGAGCGCATCAGGAATATTTGATATTTGAATCAGAACTAAAATTACAATTGTTTTTTTAATTTTTGGTGAGAGCGGCACTTTGGTAAAAGTTTTTTGTCGTTGAAAAGATTTCTTTTCGCGAATCATTAGTGTGGCTAAAGCGCTAATGACAGCCGGGATTAAAGCCCACTTTGCCACTGCTCGGACATCATCATTGAGCGCAGCAAGTAGCCCCAGTGCAATCAGCGGACCTATAACCGCGCCAAAATTATCACCAGTTCGATGGAATCCAAAGGCTTTACCTAAATGTTTGTTATCGACGCTGTCATGAATTAATGCATCTCGCGGGGCGCCTCGTAGCCCTTTACCCATCCGATCAATAACTCGCCCGGCAAAAATTCCAGACCATGCAAGGGAGAAGACAGTAAAAACTTTTCCAATTGCCGCCAAGGTGTAACCACCAGTAATAAATGGTTTCCTACCAAATCGATCACTGAGCTTTCCTGCATAAAGTTTGGTTACTCCAGCAACAAAATCTGCAACCCCTTCGATAACGCCAAGGGCAAGGGGAGCGCTTCCCACAACTCCAATGAGAAGGAGAGGAAGCAATGGGTAGATGAGATCACTTGCTGCATCTTGAGCAAATGAGACAAAGGTCAGGAGTATGAGATTTTTACTTAACCAAGTTTTTGAGATTCCTACCTTTTTTGAGGAACTGGATTGATTCATGTTTTCCATCAGTACTTCAGACTCTTAATTCTCTTGTGAGTATCTTGAATACGGGACGAGTTACATTGTTTACATTGTGTGGTGCGGGAGGTGGGACTTGAACCCACACGACCGAAGTCACAGGTTCCTAAGACCTGCGTGTCTGCCATTTCACCACTCCCGCGTAAGAAGGTGGCGCATTACCTGGCTAAGGGTAAGGCCGATACCCTTATGGGTGTGAATCCAGAGGAATTGACCAAAGCGTTATCAGCCGCGCTCGCCGCATCAGGCCTAGATATTGGGCCGGCTCCTACACCGGCAGAGTTTCCGCTGGAACGCCCGAAAAACCGGGAGCATGGCGATTACGCAACCTCGATAGCGCTTCAGATGGCCAAGGCGGTGGGGAAAAACCCGGGTGAACTGGCAGCGCTACTCGCGCCAATTTTTAGCGCCATCTCTGGAATCGAAAAAGTTGATATCGCAGGGCCGGGATTTCTTAACATCACGTTAGCGCAAGGCGCTCAAGTTGCAATTGTCCGTGAAGTGTTAGCGCAAGGCGCTAACTATGGAAAGGCAAGTGCGCTCGCTGGTATGCGTATCAACCTTGAATTTATTAGCGCTAATCCCACTGGTCCACTACATCTTGGACATACCAGATGGGCAGCAGTTGGTGATTCAATCGCAAGAGTATTAAGTGCAGCGGGCGCGGAAGTAACGCGTGAGTTTTACATCAATGACCGTGGCACACAGATGGAGTTATTTGCCGCTTCACTTCATGCAGCAGCGCATGGCTTTCCAACGCCAGAGAATGGATACCATGGGGCGTATATCGAAGATTTAGCTCGCGAAATTGTTACTGAAGATCCAAAAATCATGGATAGAAGTGGCGATGATGCTCTTAACGCATTTCGTGAGGCAGGTTATCGCCTCCAACTCGCTCAACAAAAAAAAGTTCTAAAAAGTTTTGATACTCATTTTGATGTCTGGTACTCCGAGAAATCACTTCATGATTCAGGTGCAGTGGCAACTGTGGCACAACGCCTCGAAGAGAAGGGCCACATCTTCCACGCCGAGGGAGCAACGTGGCTTCGCACTACTGATTTTGGTGATGATAAAGATCGAGTCTTAGTTAAAGCAGATGGCGAATTGACTTACTTCACATCTGATACTGCGTACTATTTAGATAAGCGTGCTCGCGGTTTTGAAAATGGCGAAGAGGTTAAACTTTCTAAGCGAGCCGGAACAATCATCACTCTCGAAGAATTAGTTGAGAAAGTTGGAGTAGATGCTGCGCGATATACCCTGAGCAGATATCCAACTGATACACCCTTAACTCTTGATGTTGACTTAATGAAAAAACATTCCAATGACAATCCGGTCTACTACGTCCAATATGCGCACGCTCGGATCAATGCACTCTTGCGTAACGCTGCAGAACTTGGCGTCTCACTTGACGTTGAAGATTTCCAAGAAGAGTTACTAAATCATGAGCGTGAGAATGAACTTGCAGGCGCGCTGGCGCAATTTCCTCAGGTCGTGCTCACCGCAGCACAAGTCCGTGGACCTCATAAAATTGCTCGATATCTTGAGGAGATTGCCGGCCTCTATCACCGGTTTTACAACGATTGTCGCGTCTTGCCGATGGGTGATGAAAAACCAACAGCGCTCCACACATCCCGAGCGTTACTCTGTACTGCTACTAAACAATTACTTGCTAATGGATTAGCACTCCTTGGCGTGAGCGCACCGGAGCGAATGTAATGGCAAATGTAACCTCGGGACTTAATCCAGTTATCTGGCCGAAGAGCGCTCAGATAGATAGTAAAAGCGGCGAACTCTCCCTTGGCGGAATCCCGGTATCTCAGCTCATTAGGGAGTACGGAACCCCTGTTTTTATCCTTGATGAAGATGATTTCAGATCCCGCGGACTAAAGTTTAAGGAATCACTTACTAAGTTTTTCGGTGCAAATTCAGATGTTTATTACGCGAGTAAGGCATTTACTTCAATAACCACAGCGAAATGGTTAGCAGAGGATGGGCTAAACGTTGATGTCTGCACTGGCGGCGAATTGGCAGTGGCGCTTGCGGCAAAATTTCCACCAGATCGAATTGAAGTTCATGGAAATAACAAGTCAGTTACTGAGATTGAAGAAGCGATAAAAGTAGGCGTCCAGTTTATTGTTGCCGATTCCTTAATTGAGCTAGATCGAATTAATTCAATCGCTGGTTCATTAGGGAAGAAGCAATCCATTCTCCTTCGCTTGACGCCAGGAATTTCTTCTCATACCCATGAATCTATTGCTACCGCTCATGAAGATGTGAAATTTGGTTTTTCAATTGCCAGTGGCAGCGCGATGCTCGCTGCGGTAACTGCTCACAATGCCGAGCACATAAACCTCGAAGGTGTGCACTGCCATATCGGTTCACAAATCTTCGATGAGGCAGGATTTATTCTTGCGGTGGAGCGGCTCATTAAATTTATCGCGGAATTTGAAAAGAGCCACGGAGTTGCGCTGCATCATCTTAATATTGGTGGTGGATTCGGAATCGCATATATCGATTCAGATGACCCCATGGATATCGAGAAAGTTTTAGAGCGAATTCACAGTGCCCTAACAGGACAGTGTGCAAAGTACGAAATAGAGGTCCCTTCAATTGCAATAGAGCCAGGGCGCGCAATCGTAGGCCCAGCTATGGTTACGCTTTACGAAGTTGGCACTGTTAAAGATGTTCTGTTGGAAGATGGGAAAACTCGTACGTACATATCTGTAGATGGCGGCATGAGCGACAATATCCGGCCATCACTTTATAGCGCTGATTATTCCGCGCTATTAGCTAATCGAAGCTCCAACGCACCGGCTGCTGATAGCCGAGTGGTCGGAAAGCATTGTGAGAGCGGCGACATTGTTATTCGGCAGATCGGATTGCCAAGTGACATCGTGCCTGGCGACATCCTTGCCATTCCAGCGACGGGAGCGTACGGCCGAAGCATGGCGAGCAATTACAACCATATTCTTCGCCCTCCTGTAATCGCAGTCCGCGACGGTTCTTCGCGGAGCATCATTAGACGCGAGAAAATCTCAGATTTATTGGCTCTAGAAGTAGAAGAAGAAGGTTAATTAGGCGCGTTCATCGGGAGAACCGCCCAATGTGGGAGAGTTAGCCAGTGGGAAACGAGAATATTGAGCGCTCAATATCTATTGGGCTACTTGGCGCTGGCGCTGTCGGAAATAGCGTGGCGGCCCAATTACTTGCTGGCCACGATGATCTCGCTGCTCGCGCGGGAGCACATCTCAACTTAGTTGCAGTCGCTGTCAATGACGGAAAAAAAGCGCGCCCAGATCTTGAGAAGGCAAAAGTTAAAATCACCACCGATGCGCGGACGTTAGTCAATGACCCAAATATTGATGTCATCATTGAAGTCATCGGCGGTATCGAGCCTGCTCGTACCTTAATTTTAGAAGCGCTTAATTCAGGTAAGTCTGTAGTGACCGCAAATAAAGCGCTCCTTGCACAACACGGTGGCGAACTATTTGAAGCCGCTGCAAAAAATAGCGTTGATCTATATTTTGAAGCTGCAGTTGCTGGTGCCATTCCAATAATTAGACCACTTCGTGATTCTCTTGCTGGAGATCATGTAATTCGAGTGATGGGCATTGTCAATGGCACCACAAATTTCATCCTTAGCAAAATGTCAGACCAGGGAATCTCCTTCGATGCGGCCTTGAAGGATGCGCAGTCACTTGGATATGCAGAAGCAGATCCAACAGCTGATGTTGAAGGTTTTGATGCTGCGGCAAAGGCATCCATTCTTGCCAGCTTAGCTTTCCACTCGCGAGTAAGCGGTAGTGATGTGTATCGTGAAGGAATCTCAGACATCACACCTGATGTCGTTCGCATAGCATCCGATATGGGACACGTTGTAAAACTCCTTGCGATTGCCGAATTAACTGGTGATGGCCGGATTGCAGTTCGGGTACATCCTGCGCTCATTCCAAATACCCATCCGCTCGCTGCGGTACGCGATTCATTTAATGCAGTCTTCGTTGAAGCAACTGCTGCAGGGGAATTAATGTTCTATGGAAGAGGCGCCGGCGGTACTCCAACTGCATCGGCAGTACTTGGAGATCTCGTTGCAGTGGCACGGCATAAAGTAATTGGCGGGTTGGGGCCACAAGAGAGTACATATGCCGAGCGGGAAATCGCGCCAATGGGGCAGACTCTTACCCGCTATCTCATCAGATTAAATGTTAATGATCGCCCAGGTGTGCTCGCCTCGGTTGCTAATGTTTTTTCCTCGCACTCAGTTTCTATTCAAACGGTCCGACAAGATGGTCGTGGCGCACAAGCTGAACTGATTGTGGTGACTCACACCGCAACTGATGCTGCGCTCGCCGAAACTGTCGAAGGGTTGCGAAAACTCGATACCGTTCGCTCTGTAGAGAGCGTTATCCGCGTTGAAGGCGGGAGTAATTAATGTTTGGTAAGAAGCAAGCGCGACCATGGCGTGGAGTTATTAATGAGTATCGCCACCGCCTACCCGTCTCATCAAAAACTCCAATAGTTACCTTGAATGAGGGTGGCACGCCCTTGGTTTATGCCTGCGTGCTCTCTGAAATGCTCAATGGCGAAGTCTGGATCAAAGTTGAAGGTTCAAACCCAACTGGATCTTTCAAAGATCGTGGTATGACCATGGCAATGAGTAAGGCTGCCGAAGATGGTGCGAAAGTCGTGGTCTGTGCCTCCACCGGGAATACCAGTGCTAGCGCAGCTGCATATGCGACGAAAGCGGGAATGATTCCTGCTGTCCTTGTCCCGCAAGGAAAAATTGCGATGGGCAAATTGGCGCAAGCAGTTATTCATGGCGCAAAACTTTTACAAGTGGATGGCAATTTTGATGATTGCTTAACGTTGGCCCGACAGTTAGCAGATAACTATCCGGTGGCGTTAGTGAATTCAGTAAATCCATTTCGCATACAAGGACAGAAAACAGCATCCTTTGAAATCATTGACGCTTTAGGTTTTGCTCCAGATATTCACGCGCTCCCCGTAGGAAATGCGGGAAATATCACCGCTTATTGGATGGGCTATCAGGAGTATCACCGTGATCGCATCGCTAAGTCACTCCCACAAATGTGGGGATACCAAGCCGAGGGTGCGGCGCCAATAGTTCGTGGTGCCGTAGTTGAAAAACCAGAGACAATTGCAACGGCTATTCGAATTGGCAACCCGGCATCATGGAAAGAGGCCGAAGCGGCACGAGATCAATCAGGTGGGCGAATCGAATCAGTTACCGATCAAGAAATTTTGAGCGCATATCGTTTAATAGCGGGAAGTGAAGGAATTTTCTGCGAGCCTTCCTCCGCTGCTGGGTTAGCTGGTTTGTTGAAAGCCAAAGCAGCAGGGCGATTACCAAAAGGTCAAAAGATCGTCATCACTGTCACCGGAAATGGATTAAAAGATGTGCAGTGGGCCCTTGAAGGCTCGGCAGACCCTATTGTTATCCCAGTCTCCCTTGACGAAGCAGCAAAGGTTTTGGAGTTGTCCTAATGGTTTCTCGCCCGACATTTCGTGCAACACCGGTAACAGTTCGAGTACCGGCAACTAGTGCAAATCTCGGTGCTGGTTTTGATTGCTTAGGGTTGGCGCTGGAAATTTATGATGGTTACGCCGCACAAGTTCTTGATGAACCGGGCTTAGATGTAGAAGTTGCCGGCGAAGGTGCGGCAACAATTGGTAAAGATGAGAAAAATTTAGTTATTGCATCTATGAATGCAGCATTTGATCACATGGGCGGACGTCCACGTGGGTTGGCCCTTCGCGCGCTCAATGCGATTCCTCATGGGCGCGGTCTTGGCTCATCTTCCAGCGCAATTATCGGCGGGTTATTTCTCGCGCGCTCATTGGTTATCTCCGGGAGCGAACGCTTAAACGATAGCGATTTATTAGCGTTAGCGACTGAGATTGAAGGGCATCCAGATAACGTTGCCGCTGCACTCCATGGTGGAGCAACAATTGCGTGGGTTGAAGATGGGTCTGGAAAAGCAATTTCCATCCCGGTAGATATGCGAATAATGGCAATTGCATTTATTCCATCAAATACCAGTGAAGTAGCGACCAAGAAAGCACGTGCGCCTTTGCTGGTACTGAAGATCGAATTCATCAGGTCTACCGACAAGTTCAGATGCCGAAAAGCTATGAACTGATGATGACCTTACGTGAAGCGGGAGTCGCAGCATTTATCTCGGGCTCTGGGCCCACAGTACTTGCGCTCCATTATGGAAGCGTCGCAGATGCACAGGAAATTGCTCGCGCAGGGTCAGGCTCATTTACTAGTCAGATTGTTGGGGTCAGCTCCCAAGGAGCCCACATCTTTAACGGCTAGTACCTTTCACCGCTGGCGCTCTGCTTACTTTTCTGCCATTCTCATTGATTTGCGCCAGGGCTACCCTTTAGTGTTACGATTAACTCCTCGCTCCGGGCTCTCCCGAACAAGTCGAGATTTTTAGGAAGACTGAGAATCAGAAAACCTAAATATTTAATAACCTGCGCCTAATCTCCTTTTTTCCCAGCGCATCCGCCCAGATATTGAGCTTGATATCTAGAGCGAAGGTAAAACAACGACAACCTAGAGAACCTAGAGAACCTAGACAACCTAGACAAGCAAGACATCCCAGCCAGAGTAAATGCAGAATAAATGCAGAATAAATGCAGAATAAATGCAGAATGAATGAGGAACAGTGAGTGAAGTAAGTGTTACTAAGGCAAAACCTGCCGGTGATCTATCCGCCATGCTATTGCCGGAACTTCGTAAAGTCGCTACCCAACTGGGAATTGAAGGCGCTGCGAAATTAGCCAAAGGTGATTTAGTACAAGCAATTGCCGATCTGCAAGCAGCCAATCGCGCGGCAGCGGCCAAAGAGAAAGAAGCTCGCCAACAAGAGCGTGAAGAGCGCCGCCGTGAGCGAAATCAGAATCGGAACGAGAAGTCCCAGCGCGCGCAATCAGATGATGAGCGCGATAGCGATAACGACAATGGAGAAGATGAGATCGACGCCCCCGAGAATGGTCAAGAGCGTGATGCGCGATCCAGCAACCTTCGTAGCAACGACTCTGATGATCGCTCTGGCGACCGGGACCGAGGTAATCGAGACCGCAACCGTGACCGGGACCGGGATAGCGGCCGACGAGATCGACATAGAGATAGGGGCGACCGGAATGACCGAGGCGACCGCAATCGCGATCGCGGTGAGCGCGATATGACAATTCGCGAAGATGACGTTCTGATTCCAGTCGGCGGCTTACTCGATATCCTCGAAAATTACGCCTTCGTTCGTACCGCGGGTTATCTACCAAGTCCAAACGATGTTTATGTTTCTATGCAACAAGTTCGGCGTTATGCGCTTCGCAAGGGCGATGTGATTACTGGTGCAGTCCGCGAACCTCGTGAAGGTGAGCGACGCGAGAAATTCAATGCGCTTATCCGTCTAGACACGATTAATGGCATGGATCCAGAAGAGTCACGCGATCGCGTCGAATTTAACAAGCTCACTCCGCTTTATCCGCAAGAGCGCTTACGTCTTGAGACTCAACCCAATGTTCTAACAACTCGAGTAATTGATCTCATTGCGCCAATAGGTAAGGGTCAACGAGGTCTTATCGTTTCGCCACCAAAGGCTGGTAAGACGATGGTTCTTCAATCAATTGCTAACGCCATCACAACGAATAATCCTGAATGTCACCTAATGGTTGTCTTGGTTGATGAACGTCCTGAAGAAGTCACCGATATGCAACGTTCAGTTAAGGGTGAAGTTATTTCTTCTACCTTTGATCGTCCTGCAGAGGATCACACTACTGTGGCAGAACTTGCGATTGAACGAGCAAAGCGTCTTGTTGAATTAGGACATGATGTCGTAGTACTACTTGACTCCATCACTCGCCTTGGCCGCGCATACAACATCGCAGCTCCCGCAAGCGGTCGAATTCTCTCCGGTGGCGTTGATTCAGCTGCCTTGTATCCGCCAAAGAAGTTCTTTGGCGCAGCGCGAAATATTGAAGATGGTGGTTCGCTAACAATTCTTGCGACAGCGCTTATTGATACCGGCTCTCGAATGGATGAAGTTATCTTCGAAGAGTTCAAGGGAACTGGAAATATGGAGCTGAAGCTCGATCGTCGAATGGCAGATAAGCGCATCTTCCCAGCGGTTGATGTAGATGCATCTGGTACTCGTAAGGAAGAGATTCTCATGGGAGCAGAAGAGCTCAATATCGTCTGGAAGTTACGTCGTGTACTTCATGCACTCGATCCACAACAAGCCCTTGAGCTGCTCCTTGAGAAAATGAAGGGGACCAAGTCCAACGTAGAGTTCTTGATGCAGGTTCAAAAGACCACGGTTGGCCCTGGCACCGAGGGCGATAAATAGTCGCTGATAGCCCCGAGATATCTGGGTAAATGGCAGCGGATTGGCTCTGCAGCAGGGCAGTCAGTACCCTTTAACTTCTAAACGTTGCTGGCTCACGAGTTCGCCCGTCGAACTCGACCCAGCGCGATGAAAAGGAGTAAAAATATGAAGGCTGAGATACATCCAGAGTATGTCGAGACAACTGTCTCCTGCTCATGTGGCGAAACTTTCACCACCCGCTCAACCGCCAAGAGCGGTGCAATCTCGGTAGATGTCTGCTCAGTCTGCCATCCCTTCTATACCGGCAAGCAGCGCATTCTTGATACTGGCGGTCGCGTGGCTCGATTTGAAGAGCGCTTAAAGAAGTCAGCTAACAAGAAATAACTTTACTTAAGCCGCACCGATGCTTGCCGATGCAAGCTGGTGCGGTTTTTTAATTGGAGGAGAAGCTAATGACAGATCGATTTGGTAGCGCAGATGATCTTGTCGCTGAACATGCCAGCATCGAAGCGCAATTAGCAGATCCGACAATCCATGGTGATAGCGG
>RFXN01000035.1 GCA_009921625.1 Candidatus Fonsibacter lacus
CAGACCACTCATGTAGTCAACTGCATGACGGACGCGCTCACGTAACTCCGCCAATTTCTCGCCAGTCACAGTCACATGGCCAACTTTTCGCCCCGGACGAACTTCTTTTCCATAATTGTGCACCTTTAGTTCAGGGTCACGGGCAAAGAGATGGAGATACGGACGAAAGAGATCGCTCTTCTCGCCACCAAGAATATTCCCCATGACTGCCCATCTTGCAGTGAGTGCAGTGTTCCCCAACGGTAGATCAAGTACGGCCCGAATATGTTGCTCAAATTGTGAGGTCATTGAGCCCTCAATAGTCCAATGCCCCGAGTTGTGTGGTCTAAGAGCGATTTCATTAATGAGCAGCGTTCCGCCAATATCAAATAGCTCTACCGCCATGACGCCAATCAAACCTATGTGTTCGGCAATTGACATCGCAATCTGTTGTGCAGCAAAAGCTGTCGCATCAGTGAGGGCAGGTGCGGGTGAGATAGTTTCAGTGCAAATCCCCTCGCTTTGGACCGTCTCAGTGACCACCCAAGTAGAAACTTGATTATGTGGTGAGCGGGCAATCATGATGGAAAGCTCTCGATCAAATTCGATCAACTCTTCAGCAAGCGCACTTCCCCAAGCAGATAAAACTTCCTCAGCTGCTTCTGAATTTGAAACTAATTTGACTCCGCGACCGTCATATCCGCCCGAGATTGATTTAAGAATTACTGGGTAGCGCTCAATCTCTGTGTCGTTGGTGATGACTTTCCATTGAGGTTGTGGCAAACCGGCCGATGCAAAACTCTTCCGCATATGCGCTTTATCTTGCGCATGGTGTAATGCGCTCGCTGACGGACGCACGCAATGGCCTAACTCCTCTAAGCGCCGAACATGCCCATTCGGCACCATCTCATGTTCAAAGGTAATCACATCGCATTTACCCGCGAAGACGATCAGCTCTTCTAAATTTCGGTAGTCACCAATCGAGGATGGAAAATATTGTGCTGCGCTATCTTGTGGACTTGCAGCAAGGATTTCCAATTTGACACCAAGCGCTGCCGCTGGTGCTAGTGACATCTGGGCAAGTTGACCGGCGCCAATGATGCCAAGAGTTGGGGCTCCCATGACAAAAGCCTACTTTCTTAAGCGAAGATGGGTCACATCTGCGGACACAAAAGTGCTCCCATCGGTAAGTACCAAAGCCCCTTCAACAGAGATAGCAGCAGCCCGCCCCAAAACCTCGGTGCCGTTTGGCAAGGAAATCTTCACCTCTTCTTCTAACGTGCTACAAAGATGTCGATATCTATTCTCAACTGCAAAGGGCTTTTCATCCCACTCCCCAAGGAAGCGTTTTAAAGAATTGAGAAAGGCAGCAACCAGTGCGCTTCGATTAACTGCTTCAGAGGTATGCAAGCGCAGCGAAGTCGCACCAGGCACTGGAAGTGAGTCAGCAGCTTGGAGACAATTAATTCCGATACCGAGAACAATCTGTTCGCCAACTTTTTCAGCCAAGATTCCGCCTGCCTTAAATCCGTCAATCATCAAATCGTTCGGCCACTTCAAAGAGAGTGTGATACCGGTTGTTTGCAAAACTGCAGCGCATGCAGCAACGCCTGCAATTAATGGAACCCAACCCCACCGATTCTCGTCCTGAATTTCTGGTGCAATGACGGCCGAGAGCAAGACTCCTACACCTGGTTCAGATGCGAAAGATCGATTTAAGCGACCTCTTCCCGCGCTCTGGAATTCGGCGAGATATACATCTCCCGCGGTGGCGCGACCTTCAGTTACCGCCACGACCAGCGAACTTTGCGTGGAATCTATGAAATTAAAATGGTGTACTCGCCAGTAACCCGGGTCTAGTGCTGAGATGATTTCCGCTATATCGAGGTGTTCCACGAGAGGTACGGTACGGCTATGAGCGGTGATATTCATACCACTGCGGGCAAGATTGCAGATTTGCGCGCCCGACTCGATGCGGCAACACATGCTGGCTCGGAGCGCGCAATAGAAAAGCAACATAGCAAAGGGAAGATGACTGCTCGGGAGCGAATTCATGCGCTCGTTGACGAGGGCTCATTCACTGAATTTGACGAATTAGCCCGCCACAGATCCGTAACATTTGGAATGGAAAAGGATCGACCATACGGAGATGGAGTAGTGACTGGCTATGGAGCTATCGATGGCAGACAAGTAGCGCTCTTCTCACAGGATTTCACGGTCATGGGTGGCAGTCTTGGCGAGGTCTTCGGCGAGAAAATTGTCAAAGTTATGGATTTTGCGTTGAAGGCAGGAATCCCACTGATTGGGATAAATGATTCAGGGGGCGCCAGAATTCAAGAAGGCGTTGTATCAGGTGGCGCGGTCTACTCACCCGCAATGACAGATTTCACAATAATGGTCGAGGGAACTTCGCACATGTTCATCACCGGACCAGAGGTAATCAAGGCTGTTACAGGTGAGGATGTTGAAATGGAAGAGCTTGGTGGTGCAAGAACGCACAACACCAAGACTGGCAACTCGCACTATCACGCAGCAAATGAACTCGATGCCATAGATTTCGTAAAAAATCTCCTTGCCTTCTTGCCAAGTAATAATCGAGATCGGGCGCCAATATTTCCAATCACTGGCATAGATGAAATTCACTCTTCTGATCTAGCGCTCAACACCTTAATTCCAGATAGTCCAAATCAACCATATGACATGAAGGGCGTCATTAAAGCGATTTTTGATGAAGGTGAATTCCTAGAGATTCAAGAGACATTTGCGCCAAACATGATTATCGGTTTCGGACGAATTGAGGGTCAAGCAATCGGTGTGGTCGCTAATCAGCCGCTGCAATTAGCAGGCACCCTTGATATTGATGCCAGCGAAAAAGCGGCCCGCTTTGTACGGACCTGCGATGCATTTAATATTCCAATTCTTACTCTCGTTGATGTGCCAGGATTCTTGCCTGGTACTGATCAAGAGTGGAACGGCATTATCCGTCGCGGAGCAAAATTGCTCTACGCATACGGCGAGGCCACTGTTCCGATGGTTACGTTGATTACTCGGAAAGCATATGGCGGCGCCTACGACGTTATGGGCTCCAAACATCTCGGCGCTGACGTTAATTTCGCTTGGCCCACGGCTCAGATTGCCGTTATGGGCGCACAAGGTGCAGTCAATCTCCTATATCGACGAGAGCTTGCGAGCGCCTCTGATGCAGATGCGCTCCGAAAAGAACTGATGGCTGAATATGACGACACGTTAGCTAATCCCTATCTTGCAGCAGAGCGCGGATTTATCGATGCAGTAATAGAGCCGGCGCAGACTCGATTAAGTATCACTAAAGCATTTCGCGCCCTGCGCACTAAGCGAGTAGAACTCCCTCCACGTAAACACGGAAATATCCCGCTGTGATCAAAATCTTTCGAGGAGAAGCGAGCGAACGAGAATGGCGCGCTATTGAGATAGCTCTGCTGCGGATTAAACAAGAGCGCGAGCACGATGCCAATTCGCAATTCGGAAAACCAATTCTGCGTACCCCTTTTGAATTGAATGAGAAGTAGCGCTGATTAGTATGAAAATCATTCTTGCATCAGCATCCACATCGCGCTCCAAACTGCTTGCTGAGGCAAAAATTCCCCATAGTATTGAAATCAGCGGTATCGATGAAGAGCGAGATGAGTTTTTACGGCTTTCACCCGCAAACATGGTGGTTGCGCTATCCGAAGCGAAAGCAGCTGCAGTAGCAGCAAACCATTCTGGTGAAGAGGTGTTAGTAATCGGTGCCGATTCCACGCTCGAATTTGCCGGTGTAAGTATGGCTAAACCCCAGAGCGCGGAAGTTGCAATCTCTTGGTGGCGAAAATTTGTCGGAAAGAACGCTCTATTACATACTGGTCAAACGATTATTGATGTGGTGAACAATAAATCTTTAAGCGCACTTTCAACAACTGAAATAACTTTTGCCCAACTTACTGAAGATGAAATTCACTCTTACATCGCGACAAAAGAACCTCTCCAGTTAGCAGGGGGCGCATCACTCGATGGAATTGGCTCCCCTTACATAGCGCATATTTCTGGTAATGCCACTGGAGTGCTCGGGTTGAGTATGAATTCTCTTCGCGAGCTCTGTGAGGAACTTGGCTATCCCTGGCGAACGTTGAGAGCGATTTAAATCATGGTTATGAAACGCGTCCTCATTGCAAACCGTGGCGAGATTGCAATTCGAGTTGCTCGAGCTGCAAAAGATCACGGATTAGTTCCGATAGCCATTTACTCCAACGGTGACCGAAGCGCACAACATGTTTTTGCCTGCGATGAGGCCTACTCACTGGATGGAACAACGGCAAGTGAAAGCTATCTCAATATTGAAAAAATAATCGCAATCGCAAAATCTGCTCGGGCTGATGCAGTACACCCTGGATATGGCTTCCTCTCCGAAAATGCAAAATTCGCTCAAGCTGTGATCAATGCCGGTTTAACGTGGATTGGACCACCGCCACATGCGATCTCTGCCCTTGGCGATAAAGTTTCAGCTCGGAAAATTGCTGCAAAAGTTGGAGCTCCGTTAGTAGCGGGCACCGCAGATCCAGTCGAGACATCAGATGAAGTTGTTGCCTTTGCAAAAGAGCATGGCCTTCCAGTTGCAATCAAAGCTGCTCATGGCGGTGGTGGGCGTGGTCTTAAAGTCGCCCGGACATTAGTGGAGATTCCAGAGCTTTTTGATTCAGCGGTGCGCGAGGCAGTTGCTGCCTTTGGTCGAGGTGAATGTTTTGTTGAAAGATATCTCGATCGACCTCGCCACGTCGAAACACAAGTCCTCGCTGATTCACATGGAAATGTGATTGTTGTCTCCACCCGTGATTGCTCGCTGCAACGTCGCCATCAAAAACTTGTCGAAGAAGCTCCAGCGCCCTTTCTCAGTACAGCTCAAATTAACGAGCTCTACCAATCGAGCAAAGCAATAATTAGAGAGGCTGGCTATATTGGTGCTGGCACGTGTGAATTTTTAGTTGGCGTCGATGGCACCATTTCGTTCCTTGAAGTAAATACTCGCCTTCAGGTGGAACACCCGGTTAGTGAAGAGGTGACAGGGCTTGACTTAGTTCGGGAACAGTTCCGAATTGCTTCTGGTGAGAAGCTCTCGTTTTCAGACCCAGAGATACGTGGTCACTCCATTGAATTTCGAATTAACGGGGAAGATCCGGGTAAGAATTTCCTTCCAACGCCTGGAGTCATAACTTTATGGCGCGCTCCATCGGGACCAGGGGTACGCGTTGATGCAGGTTTCACCACTGGAGATGTCATAGGAGGAAATTTTGACTCGCTCCTGGCAAAACTGATTGTCACAGGTGCCACGCGACATGAAGCGCTCGAACGAGCTAGACGTGCACTAGATGAATTTTCGGTTGAAGGTATCGCTACTGCGCTCCCGTTCCATCGTGCCGTAGTGCGGGATCTTGCATTCACCTCTGAACCATTTACAATTTTTACTGGCTGGATTGAAAGTGAATTCCAGAACGATATACCACCCTTTAATCATCAAAGTGAATCACTTCAAGAATCGGTGATGGAGCGATTGGTGGTTGAAGTAGATGGCCATCGCCTTGAAGTTGGCGTGCTAAGTAATACCCCCAAGCGACACCGATCGAGCGCCACACGTACCTTTAAAAACCAAGGAAATAGTCTGACAAGTCCAATGCAGGGAACTGTCGTAAAAATTGCTGTGGCAAACGGAGATCACGTGAAAGAGGGAGATCTCATCGCGGTTTTGGAAGCGATGAAAATGGAGCAGCCTTTACTTGCACATAAAGATGGTGAGATTTCCGCACTGAATCTCGAAGTCGGAGCAAGTATTTCCAGTGGCACTCAACTTTGCCAGATTATTTAATTACCAACTCTCCGGGGCGCGATAAGTCCCCCAGGCGCCGCGCAAGGAATCGCAAATCTCGCCAACTGTTCCCCCACACAATAAAGCGCTCTTAATATGTGGCATCAGATTTTCAGTTCCTTCTGCGGCAACTTTTATATTCTCCAGTGCAACAGTCAATGCTCCTTGATTGCGCTCACTTCGTAATTTTTTTAGCTTGGCACTTTGCTTAGTCGCAACCGATTCGTCTACACGTAACGGTTGATAAGGCTCAGGAGCTGATACAAACTCATTAACACCAACAATCACTCGATCTTTTCGCTCAATTTCCTGAGATATGCGATAGGCATTCTTTTCAATTTCACTCTTTTGGAAACCCGCCTCAACACCGGCAACTGCGCCGCCTAATTCATCAACCTGCGCAATCAGCTTTTCAATCTCTTCAACTAATTGCTTGGTCAGACTCTCAACTGCTGCCGAACCAGCGAGCGCATCTACGGTGCGGGCCAAATCGCTTTCGTAAGCAATCACTTGCTGGGTTCGAAGCGCAAGAAGCGCTGCTTTCTCAGTTGGTAAGCCAAGAGCTTCGTCAAAGGAGTTGGTATGGAGTGATTGGGTACCACCGAGGACTGCTGCTATTGCTTGCAGGGTCACGCGGACAAGATTTAATTCGGGCTGAGCCGCAGTTAGCTGTACGCCTGCGGTTTGGGTATGAAAACGAAGGTGCATCGCACGCTCATTCGAGATTCCATATCTGTCTCTAATGATCTTCGCCCAGACCTGCCGTGCGGCGCGAAACTTAGCCACCTCTTCCAACACTGTGGTGCGAGAGACAAAGAAGAAACTCATCCTCGAAGCGACTTGTTCAATGTTCTGTCCATGCGCTTTAGCAGCATCAAGATATGCAATGGCATTGCTTAACGTAAATGCCACTTCTTGCACCGGGTTCGCTCCGGCTTCTGCCATGTGATAACCAGAGACTGAAATTGAATTCCACTTAGGTAAATTGTTGGAGCAGTATTCAAATATGTCACAGATTAAGCGCATCGAAGGTTTTGGCGGGAAAATATAAGTGCCGCGAGAGATGTACTCTTTCAAAATATCATTTTGAATGGTGCCGCTAATTTGATTAGCTGTGAAGCCTTGCTCTGAGGCAACAATTTCATACATGAGCAACAAGATCGCAGCGGGAGCGTTAATTGTCATTGAAACTTCACCAAGCGATTGTTTGGCATCGGAATCAAATCCCATCTGAGTTGGTAAATCGAAGGCAACAGATAATCCACCTGTCCCTGCCGCTACTAGTTGGTGATAGCGCTCATTAGATTCTTTTGCAGAGCCAAATCCTGCATATTGCCTCATCGTCCATGGTTTGCGCAGGTACATCTCTTCATAAATACCTCGCGTAAACGGGAACTGGCCCGGCTTCTCACCCGATACTGAAATCGTGTTGGAGGCAACAGCCTCAGTTAAGTAATCTGGCTTTAGCGGAAATCCAGACTCAGTATTGGCGCTCACCTGTGAATCTTATCTCCCACGGAGTGGCATGAGGAGGAAATCTACGATCACTCAATACTCTCTCGCGTATGAGAAGAGTCCTGGCGATTTCGCTGGCTATAGCCATTTCGGCGAGCATGCTTTCAAGCGCTGCGGAAGCGAAAAATGTAATTGGCGGTGGCCGCCTTGGCGAGAAAGGCGTCATTCACAACTCAGCTCAGGGAGATGGGGTATCAACGCCTCCAGAAACAACTGCGCTTTCTTATATTGTTGCAGATTTCGAAACGGGAGAAGTGTTGGCAGCAAAAAATCCACATAAAAAACTTCCGCCAGCTAGCACCTTAAAAACTCTCACCGCACTCACGCTCCTATCTCGAATAAATATGGATAAGACTTACACCGGAACATCGCGTGAACCAAGCACAATCGGAAATAAAGTGGGTATTTGGAAAAATCGTAAATATAAAGTCCGTGATATTTGGTATGGATTAATGCTTCACTCTGGAAATGATGCAGGTGTAGCGCTAGCCAATATGAGCGGTGGTATCAAGAAAACTGCAAAATTAATGCGCGCCAAAGCTGAGTCCATTCAGGCTTATGACACGATTCCAAAGAGTCCGCACGGTCTGGATACGCCAGGGCAAGTCTCTAGCGCATACGATCTTGCGATAATTACTCGCGCCGCTATGAAGAATAAGAACTTCAGAAAGATTGTGGCGACTAAAACTTATGTATTTCCTCATTCAGGACCTAGAAATGTAAATCGAAAAATCAAAAACCTAAATAAATTGTTATTTACCTATCCAGGTGTAATTGGTGTCAAAACTGGATATACGACAAAAGGCCGCAATACCTATATCGGTATCGCAGAGCGAAATGGTCACACCATAATCATCACTTTTATGCATTTACGATATGGGAGAGATGCGCTCGCTAAAAAGCTCTTCGATTGGGGCTTTGATGCGGTGGGAAAAGTTGCTCCAGTTGGCGAGTTAGTTTAAAAGAGTTATTTTGCCCGTGGCAGTAATCCCAGCGCGTTATAGACGGTAGACAACGTCTGTACTGCAACGGCTTCAGCGCGATCTGCACTCTCGCGCAAGATTGCAAGCAATGCGCTTTCATCCTGTAGATATGCCAGAGCGGTCTCGCGGATTGGCTTTAAGGTTTCGGTAACTACTTCGGCTACATCTTTCTTGAAATCTCCGTAACCTTTTCCAAAAGAAATCTCGCGACCAGTATCAGTGACGGCGCTCTTTATTTTCTTAATATTTGATTCTGGCGTATCAAGCAACTCAATAACTCCTGCCATTGTTGCAGCAGATTTACTCATCTTTGCAGTGGGTTCCTGAAGGTCCATAATTTTTGCTGTGCTCTTAAGGATATGCGCGCCAGGAACGGTGAAAATGTTTCCAAATCGTGAGTTAAATCGCTGCGCTAAGTCACGCGTTAATTCAATGTGTTGACGCTGATCTTCTCCCACCGGTACTAGCTCTGGTTGATAGAGCAAGATGTCAGCTGCTTGGAGCATTGGATATGTAAATAACCCAACGACAGTCCGGTCTGTCCCGGTCTTTTGAGATTTATCTTTAAATTGGGTCATGCGATTGGCTTCGCCAAAACCAGTAATGCATTCAAAAACCCAACTTAATTGATTATGTGCAGGTACATGCGATTGGATGAAAAGCGTGGATTTCTTAGGATCAATTCCTATTGCCAAAAGCTGTGCCGCCGATGCCAAAATTCGTTTCCGTAACAGCGCCGGATCCACTTCAACTGTGAGGGCATGTAGATCAACGATGCAGTAATAAGCATCGTGGGAATCTTGCAATTCGACCCACTGCGTCAATGCGCCAAGATAATTTCCTAGGTGAAAAGAATCATGAGTTGGCTGAATGCCAGAGAGAACACGCTTTGCCATTCGAGCCCCTACCTCTTGCTCTCTGAGTCTGATTCCTGCTCACCGTGATTGGATAAAAGTACCCGAAGTGCGGCTGGCCGCTTACCTTCAACCGCTTCGACAATCAATGCACATCCAGGAAGTTCCACTCGATCCCCAACTTCAGCAATTCTTCCTAATCTATGGGTGAGTAGTCCACCAATGCTCTCATAAGGGCCCTCAGGGAATTGATACCCAATCTCATCGCTTACTTCAGCGAGATTGGTTAAACCTTCGATATGAAATTCCCCCACCTTTGCAATGCGAACTTCATCTACTTCGTGGTGGTCATACTCGTCGCGAATTTCGCCAACGAACTGTTCTACTAAATCTTCAAGGGTGATGATGCCATCAGTGCCACCATATTCATCGACGACAATTGCGATATGTGATCCCTCCGCGCGCATTTGTGAAAGTACCGGGAGTAACTCTTTCGTGCCTGGAATAAAAGGTATTGGTCGAATCAGCTCATCAATTCGTGTTTGCCGTTCATGCAATTGAGGATCGAGTAAATCTCGCACGTTAACAAATCCGATAACATCATCGAAAGAGCCTTTTACAACGGGATATCGAGAATGGCCCGTCTCAATAATTACTTTGATTGCCTGCGGAAGTGATAATTCACTATCTAGAAAATCCACTTCGGTTCGCGGAACCATTATGGAATGGATCTGACGATTACTCGCCTCGAAAACTTCCTCAACAATATCTTTCTCCGCGCGGGTAAATGCATGATGGCCGCTGAGTAAATCGAGAAGCTCCTCTTCAGAGATCTGCTCTTTCGACGCCTTTGGATCTACTCCAAATGCTCGGACCAACAAATCTGTTGAATGGGAAAGAAGCCAAATGATTGGTCGGAATAAGCGCGCAATAACTTCGACAGCGCCTGCACTTGCTAACGAGATAGGAACTGCACGCACGATTGCAATGCGCTTTGGAGTTAATTCACCGATAATTAGAGAGAGGTAAGCGATGATTAAGGTCAATCCAATGAGCGAAAGTAGCTCCGCAACATTTTTCCTTAAACCAAGATCTTCTAGCGCTGGTGAGATATATCGCCCGAGCCGTTCCGCGCCGATTGCGGCAGAGAGAAAGCTAAAGACCGTAATCCCCACCTGGATTGCGGCGAGAAAACGATTGGGATTTGAGGTGAGGGCAGCGACCCGAGCGCCCCGCTTACCCGTTCCGGCCATCTGCTTGATCTGACTCTCCCGAAGGGAGATAAGGGCAATCTCTGCCGCCACTAAGAGCGAGGAGAGGCTTATCAAAGCAAGGACGATTGCGATATCGCCGAGAACTTCCCCCACCGAACTGGACACCCTTTAAGGGTAGCGCCACAAGCGCGCCCCTTCCTCATTATGGGAGTTTGAGGTACTTTTTTCCCGTCCTCAACCGAGGATGACCTATCTCCAACGGATCGTCCGGCACGTACCTGCCGGGAGAGGGAGTAAACGCTCATGGCAATTGTTGTATTCGACAAAGCAAGTCGCACCTATCCAGGCACCACCCGCCCTGCGGTAGACCAACTCGATCTCACCGTTAAAGACGGCGAGTTCCTCGTACTTGTTGGCCCATCAGGTTGCGGAAAGTCAACATCGCTTCGAATGCTTGCAGGTCTTGAAGATGTTGATAC
>RFXN01000036.1 GCA_009921625.1 Candidatus Fonsibacter lacus
CATATCTGGGGCGGGGATATCGCGGTGATGGCCCAGCACATTGACTAGAGATCGAGTCCAGCGACGAATAATTTCTTCTTTCTCAATCTCTTCAAGTTGGGTGGGGTCTACTGCAACCCCACCCTTGGCTCCTCCGAAAGGAACATCGATTAGCGCCGTTTTCCAGGTCATGAGACTTGCCAAAGCGCGAACCTCATCGAGATTTACCTCGTGATGAAAACGTATTCCACCCTTACGGGGTCCACGGGCGCTGCTGTGCTGCACTCGATAACCTTGCAGTACCTCGACATCATTTTTACGTCGGAGTGGAATGGAAATCACGACCTCGCGTTCGCAACTTTGTAGAGTCTGAACCATGCCTGGTTTGAGAGCGAGAAAATCGGCAGCCTCAGCTACTCGCTGGTTTACCTCATCGAAAGGGGTGCCGGTTTTTTCGCTCACGGGGGAAGTCAAGCGCAGGGCAGGTTACGTCCACGTGGGGTAATTGGTGAAATACAAGGAAATAGTCGGTGACAAGGGGTTATTCTCCGGACATTATTTCCCAGAAATATTGATGCCTTCACCTATCGAGCGAGCGGATCTGGCGCCCAGAGCCAAATATTCCGGTCGGAAGGCTCGCCTTCGAGTAGTTCAAGGGCGAAGGGACTTGCTGAGTGGCGCTGCCAATCATTTGCGGCGAGCATTCGCGAGAATCCAGCGAGCGCAATGGGGTCTTCGAACTCCCGATCAGAACCACGGAAAGTTAATGGTCCGACATGATCAAAAACTACAGTTCCGATGGCAATCTGACCATTCTCTGCTTTGATAATTTCGATAACACGAGATTGCTGAGGCCAGTCAATATGTGAACTGGTTCGAATCTCCCAAAAAGCATGCGACCCGTCGCTTCGCTTTCGCTCGCTTACTTTATGGTCATGCACATGGCCTGCAAACCACAAAATCACATGTGGATGGCGAATGAGAAGTTCGTTCACTTCATCCTCCAACGCGGGGGGTTCTTCTCCCTCTGGGTGGTACCCATTAAATAGATTTTGAAGAGGATGGTGCGAAGTGAGGATCACATATTTATCGCGCGAATGCTCGAGCATATCTGCGAGCCACTCAAATTGTTCGCGATGTATGCACCCTTGCCACCCGCCAAATTTGTTAACGGTATCTAGAGCAATAAGCCGCACCATTGGGTTGATATCTCGATACCAGTAAGCGGTGGCCGGCTGTTCGTTATCCAAACCATGGTTATGGCCACATTCGGTATGTAATCGGACCCAATCTTCAAGTGAGATCAGTCGCCTTCGGCGATCGGAGGTCACGGGCAAGGTTTCGAGCTCTGACAAATCGGGGTAGAGCGCTGGGCCAATCTCACCAAAACTGGAAAAAAGCGATGGTAAATCGTAACTCTCCTTTAACTTCGAGAGTTTCTGCGCACCTTGAGCAAAGTGATCTAACTCTGGCGTGGGGCGCGCGGTGCCTTGGAGCAAGGCATCATGATTACCGTGCACCGCAAGCCAGGTGTGACGAAGTCCTTCGGCGTGGAATTCTCGCTCCGAGGCTGCAAGGAGACCAGGAAAATGAGGGAATTGGTGGAGCTGATGCGGACGGTCTGCTTCTTGATCATCTCGAGGACCATCTGGGTGGTAATAATGAATGTCATATGAGCCTGGATTGGATGAATGGAAGCCTTCTGAGAGCAGCGCATCTCCGCTCTTAGGTTGGACGAGTCCGCCCTCAAGAATTGTTTTATACCAGGTCAATTCATTTTCCTGTGCATTATCGACAACATCGCCGGTAATCACCACGGCATCGACCGGAGTTCCCGTAAGCGGTCCACGACTAATCTGATTTGCTGCAGCGATCATTGATTCGAAAACTTGAGTCGTTAAGAATTCTTGTGCTCGATACGTACCAACTAATGGGATAAGGGCAACGAATGGACTATCTGGATCGGCAATCCGGTCGAGAAATTCTAATCGTGCCGGTGATGCCGCATCGCAAATATGGATGTCACTGAGATGGATAAAGCAGGCGATAGCCTCTTTATGTACCGGTTCCACACCCTGCATCACCTCGCCACTATCAAAGACCAACTCCCGCCAACGTGAATGGGAGAAGGGCTCGGTGCGAAGAATTCGACCCTTAGTTGTATCACTCATGCGTCACCATCACCTCAGTTGCGGTGACATCTAGTCGAACTGTTTGGCCAGGGTGAATATCTCCCGTAGTCGAACTACTCACGAGCGCCTCAACAAGAAGCCCTGAATTAGTGCGACATGCTATTCGAGATGAAGGACCCATAAACGACCTATTTATGACGACAGCATTATTGGTTGCCTCATTGCCATGTTGCGCAGTTACCGTTATCGACTCTGGTCGGAGTAGAGCAAGGACCTCTCCCGTTCTGGTCTGGTTCGTTGATGCCCTCAATTGCCTGCCAAATATCTCTACCAGTCCGTTATCTACACGAGCGGGAATCCTATTCATCGTGCCAATGAAGGCGGCAACGAAAGGCGATGCTGGCTCATTATATAAAGAATCAGGCGTATCAATTTGCTCCAATTTTCCATGGCTCATCACCCCAATTCGGTCCGAGATAGCTAAGGCTTCCTCTTGATCGTGGGTCACAAATAAGGTGGTGGTGCCAAGTGAGAGTTGGAGCCGGCGAATTTCTTCTCGAAGATTTACCCGAACTTGTGCATCAAGAGCGGATAACGGTTCATCAAGTAAGAGAATCTCAGGCTCAAATGCGAGAGCTCGTGCAAGCGCGACCCGTTGTTGTTGGCCACCAGAAAGTTGGTAGGTAAATCTCTTCCCTTGCGTTGAAAGGCCAACCAATTCCAAAAGTTCGGCAGCCTTCTTTAGACGCTTACTCTTGTCAACTTTGCGCATGTGGAGTCCAAAGGCAACATTCTCCTCCACCGATAAATTAGGAAAGAGCGAATAAGCCTGGAAGACCATGCCCATATTTCTTTTATGTGCTGGGATAGCCGAAATATTTTTATCGCCCACGAAAACATGACCGCTATCTTCTTGTTCTAACCCGGCAACTATTCGAAGCGCAGTCGTCTTTCCACACCCTGATGGCCCAAGCAGAGCTACCAATTCGCCTACGCCAACAGTCAATGAGAAGTTATCGAGCGCTTGCACATTACCAAATCGCTTCGATACCTTCTCAATCATCAGATTTTTACTGGACATTATCTGCTCCTTTGGGTGGCGCGCTCGGGAACGACTAGAGTGATAACCGTTAACAACAAAAATGGAATAATTAGTGACATCATAGAAATTGCAATCGCACCGAGAAGATTTTCCTGTGCGACGTAGGTAACCCACGTAGTAAAAGTGTCCCAATGCAAGAGCACGGTGAGCGTGTACTCCCCGAGTGAGAGCGCGAAGGTGATCGCGACCGTCGCCGCAACAGCTCCGCGCACCGCTGGAATGATGATGAAGAGAATCGATTTAGACCAGTTTGCGCCGACACTTCGCGCTGCCTCTACGAGAGTTCGTAATGGAATGGCACGCAACCCGATTTCCAGCGTTCGATAGGCATACGGCAGGGCCAAAATGAAATATAAGAATGGAAGTTCTAGAACAGAATCTTGGACAAATTCGGGAAATGAAATTTGTACCCCCACGGCAAAAGCAACGACCGGAATCACCAATGGCAGCAAAGATAAGCTATCAATTAATGGCCGTAGCGAGGAGTTTGAGAGATGGAGCCAGGTGAGCGTGGGCACCAAAATAACCAAAGTTATCAGCACGCTTGTTGCCGCTAGCCAACCACTTCGAAGTATGTAGTGAAAGAAGTCAGGCTCAGCGATTGCCCACTGATAGTGAGTCCACCCATAGCCCCCGGTGAGTGGGGTGCGAACGGAGAATTCAAAGGCGGAGAGCATCGGGATAAAAACAAATATCGAGAGCAGAACTAAGGTAATCGCTAGTGAATTTTTACCTTTAGTCATCGTATTTGCCAACGCGAAACTCTCCTTTGAATGAGCAAATAGGGGATAACAGCGAGCGCAGAGATAAGAATCATCATTACCCCAAGTGCTTTCCCCAGATGTAATTGACTAGCCGACACATTGCCGTCGAGTAAACCACCAATTTGCAGTGGAGTTAAGGGGAGATTTCCTACTGTTAGCGCGTTAGCAGTGGCGTAGGCAGAGAAGCCGCTTGCAAAGAGAAGTAAAAATGATCCAATGAAACTGGGGATAAGGAGTGGAATTCCGATTTTCTTCCAGTAATTGAGGGAATTGGCCCCCAGATTTTTGGCTGCCTCTTCCCATTCACGACGGAGCGCGAGTATGGCGGGGGAAAAGACGATAATCATTAACGGTAATTGAAAGTAAAGGTAGACAATCAAAAGACCTTTAAAGGTTCCCAACGAAAAGTATCCGGAGTAAATATCCCAGCCCGCGGCCTTCAAGACTTTCGTCAATTGTCCCTGGATGCCCAGTGCAGCGGTAAACATAAATGCGAGAGGGACTCCTCCGGTATTTGCCAATACGCCAGTCATAACAGAAATCGTTCGTCGCAATTTTGATGGGCCATACGTTTCAATAAAGTATGCCGCTAATGCACCGGGAAAAGCCGCCAAAGCTGCCGAGATTAAACCAATTTTGATGGAATTGAACAATCCAGTTCGGTATGGATCCTCAAGTGCTGTTTGAAAGTTCGAGATCGTAAATTGATTATCATTGGAGAGAAACGAGATATAAATCAGACGCGCTATCGGAAAGAGGAAGAAAAAAGCGAAGATGATGAGAAACGGCAACGCTGGAAGGTGTGCTCGTGCAAATAATTTGGGAAAGGCGCGGGGGTCCATCTCCGCGCCTTTCTGCACCATGGCCTTTTCGGTCATGTTTCCTTTTATAAGCTAGCCCATGAGGCAATTATCTGCTCGCGGGCCGCGAGTACATCGGAGATGGTGGGGGGGCCAACCACTTTTGCACTCGCAGGAACTTTGAAGTCCAGCAAGGAATCCACAAGAAGTTTCTTCTTGGTCATTGCGATAGACATGATGGGGTCAGCGCCTGATTGTTGGAAGTAGTTCTGACCACCCTGCATCATCGCAAACAACTTTGACCCGGAGAGCTTGAGATCGGCAGCGGTGAGTTCTTCCGCAGTCTTTCCTTGATTTTGAGAGTAGACAAACTCCTGCCATAGACGAGCGTTGGCACAGTTTGGCGCCTTGCGATTAATCGCATTGATATATGGTGGAGCTTGCAGGACGAAATCAGTAGGGTAGACAAACTTCAAATCGAGGCCAGCTGCTTTCGCTGCAGGTACAACGCCTAGGGCATTGAAATCCCACATAAACCCGACCTTCGCCACACCTGTGCCAAGATTTGCGGTGTTTACCTTTTGGATAGGAGCCAATGTTTTAACGGCTTTGAAAAGCTCAAGCCCCTTCGAGACATCAGCGAGATTCTTCTCGCCACCATTTCCCAAGCTTGCTGCCAGTACGGACATGAATGCTTGATTCGACGAGGTGGGATCACCAGTAATTCCCACAAAGCCCTTGTACGCCGGATTGGTGAAATCGGATGCCTTTGTTGGCGCGGGGGTTAGAGTGGCGTTGTATACGATGGCAAGTTTTCCGCCGTAGTTACCGAACCAGAGACCGCTTGGGTCTTTCGCTGCGTTTGGAATATCTTTCCAGTTGATTACTTGATACGGATTGGAAAGTGGAGTTCCGCCAGGAGGGGTGAGTTGTGCAACAACGAGCGGGCCAATGTCGATGGAATCTGGTTGCTTTGACTTTGGCGCAGTCTTCATTGTGTCAATTTCATATTGTGATGATCCATCGGGATTATCAACGGTAATTTTTACACCAAAAGCTTTTTCGTAGGCATCAAACATCGCGCCGTAATTCGCCCAATCGCGGGGGGTGGTGATGAGATTAAGTTTTCCTTCTTTCTTGGCAGCGGCTATCAGTGCATCGAGTCCGCCAGCCTCTTTAACATTTTTCGCTTGGCAAATATTTACCTTTGACTCTGCTGGAGAGGCGACCGTAATTATTCCCAGCATGATTGCCGCACTGCTTATGGCGGCTGCTAAGCGTTTTGTACGCATTGTTTTGCCCCTTTCTAAGGACTTCATCGTCACCCTTACTGAGCAAATGAAACGTGAATCATCATTTACCTGACAATTTCGGAAATACGAAGTGAATTGTCTCTCGAGAAAATTACAGTTGGGTTATCAAGTTAGCCACTGAGTTAACAACAGATGTTGCACCAGTTTCGTACAACATTTTTTTGTCATGCGCACCGGTTAGTACCCCAAAAATTTTTGTTGCGCCAAATGCGACGCCAGCGAGCATATCTGACGCTGTGTCTCCGACAATCACAGAGTTTCTTGGATCTCGAAAACCCAGTCGCTGCTGCGCGGCGATAAGCATGTCCGGATGTGGGCGACCACGCTCTACCTCGCTTGGGGTGATTGCGAAATCAATTAAGTCATGCCAACCAATGTGATCGATGATGGTATCGAAGGTATGTCGATTAAAGCCTGTGGTGAGCACGATGGGGATTCCTTGTTCACGCAGAGTGCGAAAAGTTTCCTCGGCGCCCGGTATCGGTGTGATGCCACCACCCGCGAGCTGCCCTATATATGCCCGCTCAAAAGCGGCATTTGCGCTCCGCGCTCGTACGCCGTCGCCCAAGAGCGCTGAGAAAACTTCAATTTTTGATTGACCCATCGTGTCTGCGGCGAATCTCATCCACTCTTGGCCATGTATCCGCCAGAGTTTTGGTTGTGTTTCAGTAAGCGCGATTCGAAATGCCTCCATGACAGTGCCGTCATCTCGAAGAGTTGTTCCTGCCACATCGAAAGCAACCATCTCAATTTTTTCCATCATTTTCGCACTCCTGTAATCAGCTCTTGAATCGTCTCTTCTGCAAGTGCCGGCGCTAAGGTATTGCCGCGACCACCAGGTCCGGTGATAGAGGTGATGTTTGCTGAAATGGCACGTCGATCACAAATTGCGCCATCTGAACGTTGACTGTAAACGCCCGACCATCGGTGAGTGATTTCAGGTAATTGAACACCAACAAGGGCGCTGGCCAATTGGTGTAAGTAGGTATAAGGACGTTCATCGAGGGCAAAGTCAAAGGGCTCTTCATACTCGTGCGTATCCCCGATTGTTAGCGTGCCATCAATTCGTTGAACCATGAGTAGTTGCATATGTTTCTCGTGAGCAATCGGAGGTTGTGGTGGTAGCCCATCAAGAGTTGGTACCTGATAAGCCGGGTAGTACCTCATTGAGTCACCGTCAGCCACAGAGGTGGTTAACTTTTTTTCGAAAGGTGCAGTCCGCATCATTTGGATTCGCACTTTACGCAGCGGGGCGGCATCGAAGTGCTCTTTAAAAAGTGAACCGTGGTCTGCACCGGCACAGAGAATGACTTTATCGCACGCTATTTCCTCGCCATCTCGCAAGGTAAGGAGCACATGGTTATTAAGGTCTTGGACAGCGGCAACATCCGACTTGTTTCGCCAAGTGTATTTTTTTTGAGTGCTGAGGAATTTGCGCATCGAATGTAATACGGAGCCAGGTTCTACGATGGCATCTAACGGACAGTAGAGCGATGATAAGTAGTTGCCTTTGAGAGCAGGATTTATCTCCTGCGTCTCTGCCTTACTGAGGATTCGCCATTGACGGGCCTCAGCATCGCTTTTGGAGAGGCACTGATGCATAACTGCCTCTTCTGCTTCATTGACCGCTAACGTTAGAGAGCCCTCTGGTCGAAAAATCATCTCAGGTATTCTGCGATGGAGTTCATCCCACAACTGCCTGGCTCGAAGCGATATCTCCCATTCGGGGCCGCTACTTCGCCCACTTACCCAAATCAATCCGAAATTTCGAACGGAAGCGCTCCTGGCTTCATCGTCTCGCTCAAATTGGATAACGTGAAATCCGGCGGCCACGGCAGCGAGAGCGTGGGTGGTGCCTAAAATACCGCCGCCGATAATCGCAATCTTCACGAGCAAAGTCTTCTTTCCTTTTCTGAACGGCAGATGGAGCGGAGGCGAAAGTTTGAGAAAATTCCTCTTGAATCCAAGTGTTAGCTTGTCAATGTAGACACCTCGCGAGGGGATGAGCGGATGCGCGTTATGCGAATTGTAGGCGCCGTAATTCTCGCTCTTGCCTTTATTCAACCTGCACATGCGGGAGAGGGCGACATCATCGCCAACGCATTTGTTAATCCAACAGCCAAGAGCTGGTGGGTCAATTGCAAGAGTGTGGCGGTGAAAGATAATTGCATTGAATTGATCGAGATTCTCGATGATGCAACGGGCAAATGGATACCGGCCATTGAAGAGAAGAATCCCTATTGGAAAGCAGGGGTGGATCTTCCGATTCGCGAGTTGGCAACCACCCAACCTAAGTGCGGTTTAGGCAATACGAGTCACGCTGATTACTGCTACCTCTTCAAAGGTGCAGCGGTGGATGGCACCGATCAGATGCTCACCACTTTGGTCTATTCCACTGAGGAGGAGGTTGGTTTTCCACGGATCAAAATCTCCCTTGTAGGGCAGAATGGAATTTCGCCGAAGCGGAGCAAGATTCCTGGAAATGATAATCAGTGGGTGGTGCTTAAGCCAGAAACCTCATATCGATTGACGGTGATCTCAGAGAGTGGTGGGCAACGCGCAGGAATTGCATTTGCGCGGATGAAAAATCCCAGTTTGACGGTAAGTAAAGGCAGCGATGGCAAAACGAGGATTATCACATCGGGTTCGGTGCAAGAGGTCAATGAATATTATGTAGCTGATCGATCGAAACCGAACCCATGTAATGCCACAGATGGTAATGAATTAACGGCAAATAATTATCTCGTGGAATTTTCGATCAATATTGAGCCCTACTACCGCGAGTATGCCGCGCTCCAGGGAACACCTCCTGGGGGAATTTTCATTACCCAAAATGGTGGCTGTGATTCGCGCGTGACCGTTGACCCTGATACTCGAATGATTCAGGTTGTCTCTACCGGCACTCACTACGACATTTTTGGTGATGTGATTACTGGCTGGGTTGAGGCGAGTATTCGTGGCGATATGGTTCGCAAAGTCTTCAAGTTAGAACCCAAGACAATGAATGAGGCGATTGTTGAAGTCGTTTCTAGTGATGGCACGCCTCAAGCTGCGACCTACACAACGAAATATGTAACTGCTACCGACACAGTTGAGATTCGCGCGTATGGGTATCACTTCTCTTCCTCGCGCATTCGCATCAAGCTCCAACCGCCTGCAACAGCAGCGAGCGTTAGCACGCAACCCGCTCCACCATCAGGAAAGAGTGCTCAAGCAGCGCCTTCGAAAAACTCGGCTGCGGTGAAGGTAATTACCTGCAAGAAGGGAAAAATCGTCAAGAAAATCTCGGGTAAGAGCCCAAAATGCCCAACTGGCTATCAGAAAATATAGGCTCTCTGCATGAAGGCGAAGATAAAGAATGGGTTTGCGCCCAAGGTCTGCCTTCGTTGTGCGCGTGAATTTGAGTGGCGGAAGAAGTGGGCCCGGGATTGGGAGAGCGTGAAGTACTGCTCTGAAAAATGCAGGTCGGGTAAATAGGTTTTTTCCGGTCGCGGAGAGGCGCTTTGCTATGGCAGTGCCATCCTCACCCACTTATACTAAAGAGAGCGCGACCTAATCTCTGGTTGCATTTTGGGGAATGACAATGGATCAGGAAGAGCTATTAGAACTGTGGAATGCGAAACGGGAACAGATCATCAGGGCGCAGATTGCCCCTGCTTTAGTTCTCATTGCCATATTTGTCAGCGCCGCTTTTGGCGCATTTGAGAGCGCATCAGATTCGGTTCGCTATCTCACCGTGGGCGTTGCGGCGGTTACCGGCTTTCTCGCACTGATTACCCAATATGCAGCAATCCGCGAGGCACAGGCACTTGTGGTAGACCTCAATAAGAAGGAGAAGAAATCAGCCCTTGCTGCCAAGATTGCTGAGTCAGGTCCATTTCTCAATCTGACCGCCGCCGCCATGGTGCTCATGAGCGTGGCAATTTTTGGGCTCGTTCTGTGGGCGGTTTTTGAGTAACCATGGATGCGCCCATCGTCATCTTCATCTTCTTTGCTCTGAGCGTGGCTCTGCTTCTCTTCACGTATGAGCGGCCAAATAAGAAGGGTGAGAAGATGACCGGTCGTGGGGGAGATTTCGAAGAGTGAAATATAAATCAGTTAGAGGACTGCTCACAGGTGATGATTCGCTCATTCCGGTCCGTTTTATCGACAAGCTCGAGGACATCTTGCATGGAGCTCTCGGGATTATGCTCTTTATCATCTCGATCTTGGCCGCTGCCTATACCTTGCAACGGCTTGTGGAAACTCGACCGTTCTTTCCGGTAGGAATGATCCAAGCCATCAATGACATTCTCTTTGTGGTCATTATTCTCGAGATTATGCGAACGGTTATCGTGCGCTTCACTGATGGCATTTTTCAACTTGATAACTTCTTGATTATCGGCGTGATTGCAGCTGTCCGACATATTCTCACCGTTGGTGCATCACTTACCATGGAGCAAACGAAGACAGCGGAGTACTTTAATCGTGCGCTTATGGAGATGGGGGTTAATGCGGGAATAGTTCTCGCCCTGGTATTTGCGCTCTTCCTCTCTCGAGCTGCTCGTCGACCTCGAGTTG
>RFXN01000037.1 GCA_009921625.1 Candidatus Fonsibacter lacus
CAATCCCAGGAAAATCACTATGTAGTCACGATTTCTCGACCGAGAGATAGAAGTCGGATCTCTCCATCTTAGTGAGAGCTAGAGAAAAACAGTTTCTATGAAGGTAAAGAGCCCGACTACTAAGAGCAGGCCGGCAAAACCACGTTCTAAACTTTTTGATTTCAAACGCGTACCTTTTTCGGCTGCAAACCAAGCGACAATAACTGCGCTAATTAATATGACTACCGGGATTTTCCAATCGACCTTTCCCCAAGTGTCATAGCGAACGAGAAAGGCAGTGCTGCTATTAAGGAGCATCACGATTAAACCGGTGCCAGCGGCAACATGGGCTGAGACTCCGAAAGCGAGAATGAGTGTTGGCACGACCAAGAATGCGCCGCCAACTCCAAAGAAGCCTGCGATAAAACCAATTAAGGTTCCCATAATTGGTAACACAATCGGATGGCGCTCTTTCGGCTGAATCTCACCTTGATAGGAGCGCACCCACATACTGATGGACGCACTTAAGATGACGACCGAAATCCCGGCAAGTAAGATGAAATCAGAAGCGCTCTTTGATGCTATTGCGCCAATGAAATTTCCGACGAGACCAATCGACCACAGGATGAAGGCTCGTTGATAGGCAATTTGTCCGGCTTTGGCCCTAGCCCTAGCGCTCACCGCTGCTGCGGCGATAACTATGACTAGAGATGCCGTCGTCGCTTGTAGTGCAGAGAATTTAAAGATGTAAACCAATGCGGGAACAGCCAATATCGCTCCGCCGGTGCCGACCAATCCGAGCGCTGTTCCCATAATGGAGCCAAGAAGGATTGCGAATAGGACTTCCACCATGTGGCAAATACTAACTCAAGAGCCACGATTGATTCTCCAATCGTGGCTTTTGAGCTCCGTTTTACTAGTTTTTGAAAAGCGAGATATCGCCAAGACCAGCGCCGAGATCTCCACCATTTGCCACGATAGCAAAAATGATGAGAGCAGCGCCTGCCATGGAAAGGTTCTTGAAGAAAGCAACAGTTTCATTCATCTTCTGATTTGCATCATCGATAGTCCAGAAGTTATGCATCATGAATGCGGAAACGACAAGGAATGCCGCTAAAAGTAGCGCGCCAAGGTCAGCCCAGAAGCCAAGAACCACAGAGATTCCACCAACAAGAATCATCACACCACTCAAGGGCACTGCTATTTTTGCGGCAGGAACTCTCTTGAATTGCGCATATCCTGTCATCGCTTCACGTTGTGAAAAGTGTGCAAAGCCTGAATTGATAAAGATGAGTGCGAACAAGATTCGCCCCACTATGAAAATAATATCCATGGAACTCCTTAATAGTAGGTGATCTTACCTAAGAAAAGAGTAAAGCAAAGAAGTTGAAATTTCAACTAACTAGAAATGGCGTGTTTTCACTATTTGCAATTATTTTGCGATTATCTTGCAACTATCGAGCAATCCAGCCACCATCGACGGTCACCACTGACCCCGAGATGTAGTTAGCCCCACTTCCCGATAAAAAAACTGCACTACCCACGATATCTTCGGAAACACCCCATCGCCCGATAGGTATCCGTGAAGTTACTTCAGGCATTCGAACTGGATCGTTGCGAAGGGCGGTGTTGTGATCAGTGGCGATATATCCCGGAGCTATCGCATTTACATTGACTCCAAGTGATGACCATTCATTTGACAGAGATTTAGTAAGCCCGACTATTGCATGCTTGCTTGCCACATAGGGCGGTATTTTCAGTCCACCTTGAAATGAAAGAATCGAGGCGATAAAAATAATTCGTCCACTCCCATTTGTTATCATGTGATTGCCGAATCCTTGCGCAAGAATAAATTGGGAATTTACATTGATCTCCATGACGCGATCCCATTCATCTAGTGGAATCTCGGCAGCAGGAAAGCGAGCAGTTACTCCTGCATTATTAATAAGAATATCGACGCGATTAACCTTTTCCAGTACGCGCTCTGTGAATGCCTTACTCTCACTGCGAACGCTCAAGTCAGCCGCAACTGCCGTGAAAGTGCGACCTAAGGTGCGGACCGCTTGAGCGATCTCTTCGCCATCGTTCATCTGGCGACTTGTGCCAACGATATCGGCACCAGCTTGCGCTAGACCGAGAGCAATTGCCGCGCCAATTCCTCGATTAGCGCCCGTTACTACTGCAGTTTTCCCTGAGAGATCTCCGATATTCATTTGCTACCCATCTCTTAGATTAGTCGGTATCCCGTTGGACATTTTGGCTTACTTCCGGTGACAATCTTCTTGAGTTTACCCTTGATGCAAGTGATGGAGTTCTTCTTGGTTGGGCTTGCAGGTTTGGCGGCCGGCGCTGGTTGCACCGTTGTCGTAGCAGGTGCAGCTATTTTCTCTTGAGTGAGTTTCACCTTTAATTTAGGAGAGGAGAAGGTAAATCCATACTTTCCAAGAGTAATCCACTCACCGCTGGCATCATTGCGCTCAGCGATTTGTTCCGTGGCAACTATCTCTTCACCATTGGCGGTAATTACGGAGATGCTCGCCTTGATTGGTGCATTACTAAAGTTATAGAGGCACTGCGCGACATCTTTTCGCATCACAAGGTCGTATGTTCCTCGAAAGAGCGTCTTCCCATCTTTCTCAAAGTGCGGGCCAGCTACCTGGTAGATGAGAGCCTGTTCTTTCTGATCAAATTGCGGCGGCCCTGCTGATGTAATCATCGCATTGCTAGTGACCATTCCGGTTACCCGCTTCTCTTTATAGCGAGAGTTACCTGAGTCGTAGCAACTACTCGAATTGTTCATCTCAGATGGAGCCAGATTTCTAATACTCCACACACCGGGAGCAACTGTGGCTTTATCACCGGTAAGTGGCATCCAATAGTTGAGCCAATTAATTGCGGTATCTACGCCACCAGTATTTAGTGGATTAGGAATACGGACTTCAGTAGCCGGGCTCGTTGAATTATCGAATAGACCGGAACTAGGCGCTGAATCCCAATTCTTGGCCTTCCATTCCGAGAAGTTTGATGGCATATTCTTCAGCGGTAGAAATTCCCAAATCTGTGGAACGCGCACCGGCGTGGCGGTCAACTCCCATCGTTCACCACCTGGAATGGTAGAGATTGAGACATCGGGTTTTTGCACTCGACCAAAGAGCCAACCATTGGTGGAAGATCTCAAACGGAGCGCTACTTGAAATTTGATTCCAGAGGGAAATGCGCGCTTATTCATGCAGAATGAATCTTCTTCAACGGTACAGGTACTAAAGGGGCTTTTTTGAAGTGTTCGCCTTCTGGCGTTGCGCCAGTCATCGCCACTGAAAGTAAGTAGCGGTTACCACCAGGATGTTCTGCTCCTGGAATGGTAAAAACTAGAGATTGACCCGGTCCTACTAAATTTCGCGAGGCATCAACTTTATATGGCGAAAGGGATGGTGTTGGTTGAATTGAATCTAAAGTTGCAGGTAAATCCCCGCCACTTTCTTTCTTTGCAAGAAATTTCTCGACGCAATCAAAATCATTCTCATTCTGACAGATTGGGAGAAAGGTGCTGTAGTAAAGCGATGACGCGTCATCGCATTTAACATCTTCCACAGAGGTGCAGGTGCGGATTTTAAATTTTCCACGTGGATCATTTGGATAGCGGGCAAAGAGCGCTGACTCCATAAACCCGCCCGTGGTTCCCTTAAACATCACTCCGGTATTAAGTAGCGAGGTTTCTGTTGGTGGCTGAGCCAGTTCATCTTCTATCTCCGCACCCATCTCCGCACCAAGAGATCCAGGGGCGCCAGCTGCCAGCAGCGCCCAGAGCGTAGAGGCGATAAGTGCCCGCTTTAGCCATCTAGCGTGCGCCGGCGACTGGTTCATGGGGTGAGCATAAGTCAGGGGGTTGCCCCCTGTCTGTGGCGCCAGCTAGGGTGGTTATTCGAACATTTGTTCGAATAACTATCTCGAATAACTATTTGGAGGCGCTGGTGGAGTTCACGCATCTACATGTGGCCAGTGGTTACTCCTTTAAATATGGGACCGCTCTTCCTGAAGCGCTCGTTGCTCGCGCCGCTGAGTTAGAGATGTCAACGCTTGCACTGACTGATCGGGTTGAGTTGGGCGCTCTTGCTGGAGCGATTCGCTTTACCCAAGCATGCGCCAAGAAGAGCATTAAGCCGATTCTCGGCGGCGACTTTCTCATCGCACCGCCATTAACTCTTCGGCGGCCATCTACAACTCGATCGGCAACTCAACCACCACCAGTAAAAGGTGGCGCAGCGGTAGAGAAGAAATTTCCTCGCGCCACTGATCTTGCAGAGCAAGCCTTTAATCAATGGAGCGAATTTTTTCCGCGCGATTTGATAACGATTGAAACAGTTTCTCATCGCGTTCCTGGAGTAGCGAAGTGGTCAACACATCACGGAGCCAAGATGCTCCTCTTTGGTCGAATGCTCAAAGCGCCCGTTCTCTTAAGTAATAACGTTCGAATGCTCCAGGCGAGCGATGCGCCAGTAGCCGAAGTGCTCGATGCAATTCGCAAACTTGTCCCACTCTCATCACGCCATATCGAAAACAGTACCGATCAGGCATATCTCAAAAGTAGCGCAGAGATGTTTCAGATTGCTCGCGAGATTGCTCAAAGCGCTGGCGAAAAAAATGAATATCAACTCCTTGCAACAACGCTCGAATGGGCGCAACGTTGCGAACTCTCCCCAACGCGCGATATCGGCTTAGGGGGAGTACATCTTCCGGAGCCCGATGTAGTTGGCCTCTCTTCATATAGCGAGATGGCTCATCACTTAAAGGCGCGCTGCGAGGTCCGGTTAACTTCGCGATATTTCGGTGAGAAATTAACTCTGGCAACGGAGCGGCTCCATCAAGAGTTACAAACAGTTAATGCCCTTGGGTACGAGGCCTATTTTCTTGCTGTCGCCGATATCGTCGATAGCGCTCGCCGTTCTAGCATTCGCGTCGCCGCGCGCGGTAGCGGCGCCGGTTCACTTATCTGTCATCTCCTTGGTATTTCAGGAGTTGATCCACTTGAACATGGTTTATTAATGGAGCGATTCTGCTCCACTCTTCGCACCGATCTTCCTGATATTGATATTGATGTTGAGTCAGCTCGACGACTTGAAATCTACGATCAAGTTTTCGCTCGCTATAACCCAACTGGATCATGGCCACATGGCCCAGCGCGCTCAACAACAGTTGCGATGGTGGAGACATATCGCGCTCGCCATGCCATTCGCGATGTTGGCGCAGCTCTTGCCCTGCCTCATGAAGAAATTGATGCGCTAGCAAAGTCGCTCCCACATATTCGAGCAAAGAACATCACCAATGCGCTTCGCGATCTCCCTGAACTTCGCCATATTTCCATCAATGCACCTATGGGAAAGGCGATTGCTCTCGCTCAACAACTCGATAAGTTACCGCGACATCTTTCGATGCATCCATGCGCAGTAATCCTTGCCGATAGCGCGCTCCTTGATCGTATGCCCAGCCAGATAGGCGCTTCGGGTTATCCAATGTCGCAGTGGGATAAAGATGATGTCGAGAGCGTGGGGTTACTTAAACTCGACATTCTTGGTGTGCGGATGCAATCAGCGATGGCGCATGCGCTCCACGAGATAAAGCGAGTTGATCAAAAGAGCATCCCGCTCGACGATATTCCTCTCAATGATCCAGAAACATTTACTCTTATTCGCTCGACAAAAACTCTTGGCATTTTTCAGATTGAAAGCCCTGGGCAGCGCGAACTAATCGGAAAGTTTGCGCCAGAGGTTTTTAACGATCTGATTATTGATATCTCTCTCTTCCGTCCAGGGCCAGTAAAGAGCGACATGATCACTCCATTCCTCAACGCCAGACAAGGGTGGCGCAAACCGCACCTCATTCATCCTTCACTTTACGAGATTCTCGCCGAGACTGAAGGGGTTGTTGTCTTTCACGAACAAGTTATTCGAATCATCGCGACAATTGCCGATATCTCACTTGCAAAAGCCGAGTCATACCGCCGCTTACTCAACGACCCTGAAGGTGGCCTCGAGTTTTATTCATGGTTTGCTAAACGCGCTAGTGAGCGTGGCTACTCCGGCGAGGTTATTGCGCAGGTAAGTGATGTGCTTCGCGCCTTTGCATCTTTTGGATTTTGTAAAGCACATGCTGCTGCCTTTGCGCTTCCCACCTATCAATCGGCATGGCTTAAAACCCATTACCCAGCCCATTTCATCGCTGGCTTACTTACCCATGATCCTGGGATGTATCCCAAGCGCCTTCTTCTTGATGAGGCGCGGCAACTAGGGGTTCTCTTACTCCCACTATCAATTAATAGTTCAGAGGGCGAATATAAAGTGGAGCAGATAGAAAGTAGTTACGGAATTCGCTTAGCGCTCTCTGATATCTCTGGCATCAACGAGAGAGAGATAGCAGAGATTATCTCTGGTCGACCTTTTATCGATCTTGCTGATTTTGTTTACCGAGCTCGCATCTCGCAACCAATTGTTGAACATCTCATCCTTCTTGGCGCCTTTGATGAACTCCATCCCACCATCAACAGACGCGATCTCTTATTGCACTATGCAGAGATTGATCGATGGAGTGGGCCATCCTCTGGTCAGATAGCGCTGCCACTGCTCTCAGGTGATAGCGTCAACAACAGGGCGATTGAGATTTGCAGCAGCGGTCTGCCAGCGCTCACTGAAAGTGAGAAAGTTCGTAACGAAATTTCACTTCTTGGCCTTGATGTTAGCCATCACCTCATCGATTTTTATCACGACCTCTTACGTGAACTTGGCGTTGTGCAGGCTGCTGACCTTCTTCGTTACCGCTCCAAGACCCCACTTCTTGTCGCTGGCGTTAAGGTCGCGCTCCAGAGCCCACCTGTTCGATCTGGGCGGCGCGTCATCTTTATTACTCTCGATGATGGAACAGGATGTAGCGATGCGACCTTCTTCGAGGGTACCCAAATACACTCAGGAAGAACTCTCTATCGTTCGCGCTTACTCCTTGTTCAGGGAGTTCTCCGTCGAACTGGCCCCCGTGGCGTCTCTATCATCGCGAACTGCGCGTGGGATTTAGCCGAGCTCCATGTCCGTTGGCGCGAGAGCGGAGATATCGCAGCTCTTCGAGATGAGATGGATACTCTTATTAATATAAGTAAGCGAAAAGGGGAGAGCGCCAGTGCCTGATATCAAGCCAAGCACGATTCTCCATGTCGATATGGATGCCTTTTTCGCTTCGGTAGAAGAGGCAGATAATCCAGAGTTACGCGGTAAGGCTGTTGTTGTTGGCGCAGGTCCACGCGCAGTAGTTACCTCAGCTAATTACATTGCGCGAGAGTGTGGTATTCGCGCTGCAATGCCCGTTGCTCACGCGCGCAGGCTCGCCCCACACGCAATATTTCTACCTAATCGACATCACCGATATGGCGAAGTCTCTGCCGAAGTAATGAAAATATTTGATGACTTCTCACCATTGGTCGAACCACTCTCGCTCGACGAGGCATTTATTGATGTCTCCGGTGCGACAAAGTTAATTGGAAGCGCTCGAGAAATTGGCACGCAGATCAGAACTCGAATTACAAGCGAATTGAAGATCACCTGTTCGGTTGGTATTTCAACAACAAAGTTAATTGCAAAACTTGCCTCGGGGCGTTGTAAACCAGATGGCCTTCTTGAGATTGTCAATACTCGAGTCCTGGATTTTCTCCACCCGCTTCCCGTTCGAGAGCTATGGGGAGTTGGTCCAAAGACTGCTGATGTGCTTACCAAACTTGGGCTACAGACGATTGGAGATATTGCACATACGCCACGCGCGACGCTCATTCGCGCGCTAGGTCATGGGCAAGGAGAGAGTCTTTATGAGTTGGCGTGGGGGCGCGATCTGCGAGCGGTTGAGGAGAGCGTCAGCGAGAAAAGCATTGGCGCAGAGGAGACTTTTGCTCGCGACATTGACGATAACGAAGAGATACTTGCAGAGCTCCTTCGAGTAACAGAGCGAGTAGCCCGACGCCTTCGCGATCAGCAATTGGTCACTCGCACTATTTCCATCAAAATACGCTTCAGTGATTTCACGACTATCTCTCGCTCTAAATCAATTGACTTGCCTACATCAAGTACTCAAGAGATTTATGAACAAGCCCGCCGCCTCTTCTCCGCGCTTGGTTTGGTCCGCGCGCGAGTGCGTTTAGTGGGGGTGCGGTTAGAAAACCTTGAGAGCGATGAAGGGTTGGTCGAACAGCTCACGCTCGGCTCCCGAGAAAAAGGTTGGCGCCACGTCGATAAGGCCTTGGATTTGGCTAGAAGGCGCTTTGGTGGTGGGGCGCTAAAGCCTGCTCGACTTCTCGGTGCCCGAGAGGAGGCTACCCGAGAGGATCAATAGTCCACCTAGGCGAGCAAGCCCTAATGGCTCTACTGGGCTAAGATTTTTGGTAACCAGGCGGAGGTACCTCTGACCCAGTGCTAGACCAGGTATGAACCAGAGAGGAAGAGCGGGAGTGCAATGCCACTATCGGAACACGAAGAGCGATTACTAGCTCAGATGGAGGCTGCGTTATCGCAAGAAGACCCAAAGTTGGTCTCTGCGCTCTCTCAAAGGAAAGTTAAGCGCTCACCGATTCTCAGTCTTTCACTTGTTGCGTTGGGATTTGTAACGCTTTTCATTGGTCTTATCATGCAAGTAGTAATTGCTGGAGTTATTGGTTTTGTGATTGCACTTGCTGGTCTTTATCGATTAATCACGAAATCTCGATCGGCTATTAATGGGATGAAAGTTCCACGACAAAAGCGCGGCAATCGTTTTAATAGCATGTTGGAAGAGCGCTGGGAGCGCCGTCAGTTTGGCGACGACCAACAGTGATTCATTGCCTCAGAACCCCTCTGACTCCTTAGCAAACCTGCTTCATCATCGTGATCTCCGAGGAAACAAATACACCTCTGGACGACTACTAGTTGATGCTGGTTCAACGCGCTATCCGGGAGCTGCCGTGTTGGCAGTTGGCGGCGCACGTCGTGGTGGTGCAGGTTACATTAATTACCTCGCTCGCGAAGCACTTCCAACAGAGCTAATTCTCCGCGCTTACCCCGATGTTGTTCCACTCAATCCACTAACTGATTTTGAAGTGATCGAAAAGTGCGCAACAGTTCTTATTGGACCAGGGTCACCTGCTGCTACCGAACTTCCCAATGTTGCCCGGCTCATTGTTGATGGTGGTGCTCTGCTCCTTCTCGGTAAAACGCCATCGAAAGGCGATCAAATTCTGGTTTACACGCCACATGAAGGCGAAGCGAAAAAAATGGGCTTTGATACTTCAGATCGAGAGAAGTGTGCGCTATCCCTGGCAAAAAGTTTCAATGGCATTGCGCTTCTGAAAGGATTTGAATCGATCGTGGCAACACCTAGTGGGATTCTTCACATCGACCAGATAGGTGGGTCAGAACTTTCTACAGCTGGAACTGGCGATGTACTTGCAGGATTAATTGCATCAATGATTGCTTCACATCAACCAACAACCATTGATTCAGCAGCCACTATTGTTGTAAATGCACTCACGATTTTTACTAGCGCTGCGCAATCAGCTATCACCCATCGAGCACCTTTAGTCGCAACTGATTTACTCGATGAGATACCGCGCCAATTAGCTAGTGATACAACTATTTAGAAAATAGTTACACCTTCGGGCCGGGGAGAAACTTTCCCCGGAAGAAGGTCAGCGGTTGGGAAATTCCATCGGTGAACGAGAGAACTTCTCCCACGATAATTACATGGTCGCCTGCCTCATGTTGTGCCGTCGTACGAGCGGTGAAATAAGTTTCTGCGCAGGCAAGCGCGAGCGCTGGGTGCTCTGCAGTGGGGGCAATTACCTCAAGTCCAGCAAAGCGATCTACTACAGGTGCGGTAAAGCGATGGACCAACTCCTCTTGGCCGGCATCTACAAAGTGAACTGCCCAATTTTTTGCCTCTCGCCAAAGCGGGAATGAGGAGATTTTTTTATCTACGCACCATGAGACCAATATCGGATCGAGCGAGACCGATGTCAGTGAGTTGCAGACAATTCCCACCCGCTCGCCATCGACCTCCGCGGTCACAATCGCGATACCCGTAATCCATCCACTCATCAGATTTCTAAAGGAGCGGGGGTTGATTGCGGGGGTTGC
>RFXN01000038.1 GCA_009921625.1 Candidatus Fonsibacter lacus
TAATCGAGAAGTTGCGCAGCGAGCTTGGGGTGGAGTTCATGGCGCATCGTGGTGAATGCCTCAGGTGGCCACCCAGCCGAAAAGCTCTTCTGCAAAAGATGTGCAAGTGAGTAATGGGGATCGTCGCAGAGCGCTATCTCAAGAGTTGCTTGGGCGCTTTCGATATCGCCACTTTCATATTTCAGGAGCGCAAGGACAGTGGCAACCGGCGCTCGATATCCGCTGGGGGCAACCTCGAGCAGATCGCGCCAGAGCAGAAGGTGTAACTGCAAGTTCTCATCGCCATGAGAACCAATCGCAAAATCTCGCACCTGTATATCGGTAAGCGCCACCAAAGCGCGCGCAGCAAGAGGTAAATCATCAATGCTCTTGCTGATCGTAAAGGCAGAGATAAAACGAAGGAGCGTGACAACCCCACGCTTCGAACGGAGCGCTGGTTCAGTGCGCGCCACTTCAGCGTGGGCAGATTGAAGAAGATGAAGTGCAACCTCTCCACTCTCATTCAAAGGTGAGCGCTGCTCCGACCCTAGAAATGAAGGCATCAAAAACCCGTGAAAAACGTGCTCCGCTGCTATCTCGCTCGATTGAATATCGGGAAGGAGCTCACCTTTTGGATCACAGCACCTCTCATCAGCGCAGTGAAATGAGCGCCAGCGATTATTTTTGATAAGTAAGAAGTCCTTAACCGAGTTGCTCCAGGAAATCTTCCTGACTTGCAATCTCAAAGCGTTGTAAATCCTCTGGAATTTCACTATGAAGCACCGTCTCGACCAATCCATTACGAAGCGCGATACATACCAAGGCTCGCTCTGGTTGCTCATCTAATAGAAAAGGAACTGCAGTAATTAATTGAGTGGGAGTGGAAATTATTGTCATGGGCAAAGGGTGCGCGCCCCTAGTGACGAGCCCGCTAATGGCAAAGAAACCTTGTGGAAGATTTCACTCGGTGAAGAAAACTCGCGCCCGAAATAACTCAACGATCTGGCGCCAAGAAGAGATGATTCCCGGCGGAATTTCCATCCAGCCGCTTATCGGAGTGCGATAGCGCCCTTCCCAAGCACAGCGCATATCAATGAGATAACCATCGCCCCAACTCCATTGAATAGTGGGCTGTAAATCCAAAGTGATTGAGGTATCGAGAATGGGCAGCGTTTTACGAACCGGAGCGCAGCCTGCTTGATGGATTAGCAGCGGCTCCCAAATGAGCGCGCCACTTCTTGGCAAAATCGAAAAAGAAACGCTCGGGAGTACCTCGCGAATTTGATCAGAGAGCGACGGGCGAGACTTGGCTTTTCGTTTACTCACTGACTTTTGGGTCGTTGTAAAGGGTGCATGAGTTGGGCTGGGGCTGGGGCTAGAGCTGGGGCTCGCGCTCGCTACCGGTTTTCGTTTCACCGGATCGCGTCTAGCAGTTATAACAAGCTCTCCCCCTTCTCGCGTCACAGTGACACAGGTTTGAGCGCACTCACCCGCGTTTGCAAGATTAGGTTTTGAGAAGAGCGCTACGTTTAAAAAAATAACGAGAATCAGAGTTTTTAGAGTTCGCGCCATGAAGTTCCTGCGGTTACATATCGGTGAACTCGCTCTGAGATCCCATCAGGTGGAGACTCGCGAAGGATCTTAAGAGCCCACATTTTCTCGCTCTGGTCGGATACCGAAATAGCAAGTATTTCTCCCGTTTTCACATCTTCTAAATCACGCTTGAAAATGTAGGTAAGAAGAGATGTGGGAATTTCTGGTGGAATGAGATAGCTCTCACGAGTTTGACCAACTGATTCGGAAAGAGAACCTGTGGGCCCAAATTCTGTCGTGCTGGTATCTGCCGAAGAAATTTGAAGAGTTGAGCATCCGCATAACGCGAGTGCAAGGGCAGATATGGCAAGGATCAAATATCTCCACGACATATAGAAGAGGGTAAAAGTTAATTTTTTCTTAACGTCCTTTAGAGAGATTGCGCTGTGGATGGAATGTCAACTGGGATAAGAAAGAGCGCTGTGGTACCAATAGCCATGGCTGCGCGCGATGGAGATGGATGGATTGAGTGCTCCTGCGGCGGTAAACACTGGGGGCTCCATGGGGCGGCGGGGCTCCTTCTACTTCGCGGCTCTTCAGTTCTTCTCCAGCATCGAGCGCCCTGGGTACATAACGGGGATACCTGGGGTATCCCTGGAGGAGCGCGCGATTCGCACGAGAGTTATCTTGAAGCGGCGCTTCGTGAAGCGCATGAAGAGATCGGTGTTACCGCTGGCGAGGTCGAAGTCTTACTAGAAAGTTCAGAGGAACATGGCGCATGGCGGTATCACACGACCATCGCTAGAGCGTTAGCGCAATGTGATCCGATCGCGGCAAATCAAGAATCGATTGAAGTGCGCTGGGTTGAGCGAGAGAGCGTCAACGCCCTCGCACTTCATCCAGCATTTGGAAAAAATTGGCCAAATTTATTGGAGTTAATTCACACCTTGCCGTAAGCAAAATCGGCAACGCCAATAACACCGGCATCATTGCCTAACTGTGCCCGTTTAAATTCCGGGACGGTCCGCAGGTGCGCAACAACAATATTTTCATGTAACCCGCGATCTGCACCGGGCTCCCAGAGATCGAAAGTCGCCCCAAAACCCCCGCCAATAACTACTACTTGTAAATCAACCACATTTGTTAAACGCCCAGCGATTGCACCAATCGCCCAACCCATCTCATCAAAAAGTGCCGTTGCTTTCTTTTCGCCCGCGCGTGCAGCATCTGCCAGTTCTTGGGTAGAGGCAAAACCACTTTCGCGCGCTCTACGCTCCATCGCACGTCCACTTGCGACCGCTTCAACGCACCCGATTAAGCCGCATGGGCACTTCTCGGTGGCGCCAGGGACATGTAAATGCCCTAACTCTGCCGCCAACCCATGGGCGCCGAGGAGAAGTGAGCGATTGAGTATCAGCGCGCCACCAATTCCCGTGCCTACTGCAAGCAGCGCCATGTGGCTAAAACTTCGACCGGCGCCATACCGGAATTCACCCCAACCAGCTGCGCTTGCATCATTGGTAAGCGAAATCTCACGATTAATTTGTGGCGAAAGTAAATCTCGGAGCGGGAAATTCTCGAAATCTAAATTCCCAGCGAAGGTAATCACTCCTTGTTCAGAATTAATTAAGCCAGCGCAAGCAATTCCTACCCGTTCCACTTCGCGCGCGGGATCTAGCTCATAAATTGCCGTGGCAAGATCTTCAATGATCTGTTCTCGGTGATATGCGCGTTCTACTTTCTTAATAATCTCGCCATTTTTGACCAAGGCGGCCGCGATTTTAGTGCCACCAATATCTACTCCAAGAGTGAGCGCCATTGGATAACTCAAATCGTCTGTGTGACTTTATGTAAACCGCGGGGTTGATCAGGGTTAAATCCACGCGACAGAGCAATTCGCTCTGCAATTTTCTGCCCCGGTATTACTTGAAGGATGGGAAGTAACTCATCTGAGATGTCAGGTAGCGCAAGATGGTGAACTTTAAGCCCCGGTGCGCTCTCGCCGCCGATATTAATTATGGGAGCGCCCGCTTGATCTGCCGCTCTTTGGAGATCATGCAGGCCAGTGAGTAAAGGGGATTTGCGGGAGAGTCCGAGGGAAATAAGGGGAAATCCTTGGCTAAAAACCGCAACCGGGCCATGGCGTAAATCTGCAAAGGAGAGCCCTGATGCGTTTATCAGCGCACACTCCTTTAATTTCAATGCAATCTCACGTGCAACTGATTGCCCATAACCGCGCCCAGAGACAACCAGAGTATGAGCGGCGCCAATAGCGCGTTCAATCTCTGCCCAATGGAAATTTGTTTTAAGAAGTTCACGGACTTTTCCTGCCAACTCACTAAGTTCGCCATCGAGCACCTCTGAGGCAAGTGAAGATGAGAGCCATGCCATCGCCGCCATCGCGCTGGAGAAACTTTTGGTGGCCGGAACTGCACGTTCACTGCCGGCGCGAGTGAGAAGCGTGAGATCTGCAACTTTGGTAAGTGGACTATCAGCAACATTTGTAAGGGCAAGTGTGCGCGCACCAGAACGTTTTGCCCACTCCAGTGATTGCACGATCTCACTAGTGGAACCTGATTGGCTAATTCCAATGACAACATGGTGAGCAAGATTAACTTTTGCTTTGAAAGTTGTGGCAATGGATGGACTTCCACTTGTTGCTAGCAACCCTGCTTTATTGGAGAGAAGATATTGACCGTAATCAGCGACGTGATCGCTGGTGCCGCGCGCCATAAAAAGAACTGCCGTGGCGCCACTAAATAATTTCGCTACCTCTGAACGCGATGGTGCAAGGGCAGCAAGAGTTGCCTCAATCGCATCGCCCTGCTCATTAATTTCCGAGCTCATAATCGTCATCTGCCCACCTCCATTCCACCAATCCAGGTACGAATACTTCCACTAGAAGTGAACTGAGTGAGATCAGCCAAAGCGCCCTCTTTGATTTCACCAAGATCAGAGCGCCCTAGCAGGCGAGCTGGGGTTCGGGTTGCGCTCACCAAGGCCTGGCTAAGCGGTACCCCCATCGCAACGGTCCTGGCCAGAACCTTGTCGAGGGTCAACGTGGAACCAGCGAGGGTGCCATCTTCGCGGTATGCCCCACCTGAACTGCCTGAATCAACGTTGACAGGCTTATCCCCCAACATAGGCCCTAGGGCGTCGGTGACCAAAGCGATTCGTTCGCCCAACTTTTCAAAAGCCCACAACACTTGGTCGCTCTGATTATGAATTCCATCGCCAATTAATCCAATAGTTAACTCTCGCAATTCGCTCGCAGCGCGAACGATGCCGTCGTTAACATTTTTATCCATACCGTTAAACAAATGTGTGATCATCGAAAGTCCAGATGCAACCGCATCAACCATCTGCACATAGGTTGCACCAGAGTGACCAGCGCTGACAACAACACCTGCTTCACGTAACGCGCTAATGGCATCAAGAGCATGAGCGCGCTCTGGCGCAAGCGTGAGAATGGAAACCCGACCAGTATCTAAAAGAGGCTCTAAATGCTCCCGTGTGGGATCAAGAAAGTACCGTGCATCATGGGCTCGCGAAAAAGAATTGGCGAGGAATGGCCCTTCGATGTGATAACCCAGATGGCGTGAACGCAACGACGTTCCACTCGAACTCTCACCACAATCTGACGATTCAATTGCCGCAACCAACTCATCGATAGGCGCTGAGATCATCGAAGGAGTACAAGAGGTCACGCCGCTTTGTGCAAGGAGTGTGAGTCCACGTTCTAAAGTTTTTTTATCTGCATCAAAAAAATTAATATCTGCAATGCCATTGATTTGTAAATCAATAAACCCCGGCGTTAATACACCTTCACTGATGAGAATATCGGCAGAGATTTCCGCTGGTTGAGCACTGACTTTGGTGATGATGCCATCAGTAATCTCGATGGAGGCCGAGGTTATTTCGCCGTTTATTAGCGCGCGCTCGGCCCCTATCGAGAAAGTACTCATCAATTACTTAGAGATTAGCTACATCCCGATGTTGATCCGCAACCTTCGCAGACGTAGCAGGCTCCGGCAGCGCGCATTTTGACGCCGCAGGTCATGCACATTGGCGCATCTGCGCTACGACCCATCATCGCCTCGAGCAACTCTGTTGAAGAGCCGATCTGAGCAGATGCCGCTGGCGCCGCTGTAATCGCAATATCTTGTGACTTCGCAGAAGCTGAAGGAGCTGCTGGTGCAGGAGTTTCGATTGCGACCTCATCCATCGCTGGCGCGCTCTCGACTGCCTCTGCTACCCCATAGCTGCCTGCATCGAGTGCGCGAGCGCGCTCTGCTGCAGAGAAGATACTAAGCGCTGCACGCTCATCGGCAGGAAGGTAATCAAGGGCAAGTCGACGGAAGATGTAATCCATCATCGATTGCGCCATGCGAATATCCGCATCATCGGTCATACCTGCTGGCTCAAAGCGTAAGTTGGTGAACTTTTGTACATAGGTCTCGAGCGGCACGCCATATTGGAGACCAATCGATACCGCAATTGAGAAAGCATCCATTACACCGGCAAGAGTGGAACCCTGCTTGCCAAGCTTTAAGAAGACTTCACCAAGCGCACCATCTTCGTATGCACCTGCAGTCATGTAACCCTCTGCGCCACCAACATTAAAGGAGGTGGTTCGTGATGGACGTGACTTAGGAAGACGCTTGCGAGTTGCTCGCGCTGGCGCGGTGCTCGCTACTACTGGCTCATCTTTCTTCTTCGCCTTGCCATCAGAGAGTGGTTGACCAACTTTGCAATTGTCGCGATAGACGGCGAGCGCCTTCAGGCCAAGTTTCCAGCCTTCGTAGTACACCTCTTCAACCTCTTCAACAGTCGCCTCTTCGGGGAGGTTTACCGTCTTGGAGATTGCACCGGAGAGGAATGGTTGGCATGCCGCCATCATTCGCACGTGGCCCATTGGGGCGATCGAGCGAGCGCCAAGTGCGCAATCGAATACATCGTAGTGCTCTTGCTTTAACCCTGGCGCATCGATGACATGTCCATTTGCCGCGATGTATTCAACAATCGCTTCGATCGTCTCTTCGGTATATCCGAGTTTACGGAGCGCTGCAGGAACTGTTTGGTTAACAATCTGCATTGAACCGCCGCCGACAAGTTTCTTAAACTTAACGAGCGAGAAATCAGGCTCGATACCAGTGGTATCGCAATCCATCATCAAGCCGATCGTTCCGGTAGGAGCGAGAACTGAAGCTTGCGCATTACGCCAGCCATTCTTCTCACCAATCTTCAGACCTTCATCCCACTGCTTATTCGCTTCAGTCCAAACATCGCGATCGAGCGTTGTTACTGAACGAGCAGCAACGGACGCTGCGGCATGCTTGCGCATGACTCGGGTATGTGCAGCTGCATTTCGAGCATAGCCCTCATATGCGCCAACAATTCCTGCGATTTCTGCAGAGCGGCGATAGGAGGTACCGGTCATAAGTGAGGTAATCGCGCCAGCGAGTGCGCGACCGCCCTCGCTATCGTAAGGAAGACCAGAGGCCATCAAGAGCGCTCCGATATTGGCAAAGCCAATTCCCAGTTGACGATATTTACGGGTGGTATCGCCGATTGCTTCTGTTGGGAAATCTGCAAAGCAGATGGAGATATCCATCGCGGTGATGATTACTTCAGTAGCTTTGACGAAAGTCTTTGCATCGAAAGAACCATCTGCCTTGAGGAACTTCATCAAGTTAAGTGAGGCAAGGTTGCAAGAGGAGTTATCAAGTGACATGTACTCAGAGCATGGGTTGGATGCATTGATCCGACCAGTCTCTGGGTTGGTGTGCCAATCGTTAATGGTGTCGTCATATTGAATTCCTGGATCCGCGCAAGCCCATGCCGCTTCAGCCATTTTGCGGAAGAGTGAACGAGAGTTGACCTCTTCGATGATTTCCCCAGTGGAGCGTGCGCGAAGACCAAACTCTTTTCCTTCTTCATAAGCGCGCATGAACTCATCGCTTACGCGAACAGAGTTATTTGCATTCTGATATTGGACAGAGATGATGTCTTTGCCACCAAGATCCATATCAAAACCAGCATCGCGGAGGACGCGAATCTTCTCTTCTTCTTTCACCTTAGTTTCGATGAACTCTTCGATATCAGGGTGATCAACGTCGAGGACAACCATCTTCGCTGCGCGACGAGTTGCCCCACCGGACTTGATGGTTCCTGCGGAGGCATCAGCGCCACGCATAAAGGAGACTGGACCTGAAGCGGTGCCGCCGGACTTGAGGAGCTCTTTGGAGGAGCGAATACGAGAGAGGTTTAGACCAGCGCCTGAACCGCCCTTGAAGATCATTCCCTCTTCGCGGTACCAGTTGAGGATTGAATCCATCGTGTCATCAACGGAGAGGATGAAGCAAGCGCTCACCTGTTGTGGCGCAGCAGTTCCGACGTTAAACCAGACTGGAGAGTTAAAAGAGAAGACTTGATGAAGAAGCATCCATGTTAATTCATGCTCAAAAATTTCTGCATCGACATCAGTTGCAAAGTAACCAAACTCTTTTCCTGCTTTGGTGTAGGTAAGAACAACGCGATCAATCACTTGCTTAAGTGACCACTCGCGATTCTCATATCCCACTGCGCCACGGAAGTACTTGGTGGTGACGATTGTTGATGCATTCACCGACCAGAAGTCAGGGAACTCCACGCCACGTTGCTCGAAGACAACCTCGCCAGTTTTCCAATTGTTCTGCACGACATCACGTCGCTCCCAGGTCACCTCATCGTAGGGATGAACTCCAGCGGTGGTGTAAATCCGCTCTATTTTGAGCCCAGCGCCGCGCTTGCTCCCTGACCGGTTAACGACTGTGTCTGACATATCCTTTTCCTCTTTCTCCCCTAGCTGACTCTGTATTTCTTTTTTAACTCTTTTTTAACTCTTTTTTATCTTTTTTGACGCTTCTTTATTTACTGCTTAACTCTCGAGTTTCATCTTCGCTCTGCTCACTCTGCTCAGTACGTTCAGTACGTTCAGTACGTTCAAATGGCAGAGCGCGAAGGAGCGCGATCTCTCCTTCAAAATCATCAAGTGAGTTGAAGTTGCGGTAGACCGATGCGTAACGAAGGTACGCAACCTCATCTAATTCACGCAGTGGCGCAAGGATTGCCATGCCCACTTCTTGCGCTTCAATCTCTGCCTGTCCAGTTCCGCGAAGGTTCTCTTCAACGCGTTGCGCAAGGAGCGCTAGATCATCATCGTTGACGGGGCGACCTTGACAGGCCTTACGAACGCCTGCGATCACCTTCTCGCGACTAAATGGCTCGGTGGCACCGCTCCGTTTAATCACCGAAAGGATTGCCATCTCTTGGGTGGTAAATCGCTTACCGCAGGTGGCACACTCACGGCGGCGGCGGATAGAGCTCCCCTCGTCGATAGGGCGCGAGTCAACGACTCGGCTATCAGCCTGACGGCAGTAGGGACAATTCATCCCAGGTACCCCCTTGCAACGGTTCAACGATAAAAACTAGATTTCTTCTCTACCTACTGACCTACTGACCTACTGACCTACTGACCTACTGACCTACTGACCTACTGCTCAGATACTTCTCAGTTCTCCTCACCTTACAAGCCAGAATCGCGCTGGCCTGGGGATAAGGCTGTGGAGGAGTTGGGGAGGAGTAGGCACAACCTGTGGATTAACTACACCGGTGTTACTACTACATCTAGTAGGAACAGTAGAGGAGTGGTCGAGGGTTCGCAAGTAGGAATTCGGTGTGTCGCAAAAAATTATTTGCTAGCGAGGGGCACCCGTAATTGTTGCCCCGCACGAAGTGCAGAACCAGTTAATCCGTTGAGATCGATAATCGCCGCCACGAGATCCGCTTTATTAGCTTTGGAATCGATCTGGCTAGCAATAGACCAGAGGCTCTCCCCTGGGAGGACGGTAATCGTCTCGTAATAGCTACTTACAGCGCTGGGGCTATTACTCCCTTGTCCAAGCGCGGTGGTGGCAGAGAAGAGCGAGAGGGCAACAACTAGCCCTGAGGCGCCCAGGAGGAAGCGGCCACGGGCGGTTAAGCGGAGCTCTGCGGGGGAAGTGCTCATGTTCTCTCTTCTCGCTTTCTTCTACTGCTTCTAGTGCTGTTATTGCCTGACGCTCTGACGGATTAGAACGTGTGTTCGAATTTAACCCCACCTGACCCCCTCCTGTCAACTTTTTT
>RFXN01000039.1 GCA_009921625.1 Candidatus Fonsibacter lacus
AAGAAATTATCTTTGTGATCCATCTTGCTCTTCAGTTGCTCAACAGAGATTGTTGAACCTGCGATAGCCGCAGTTGCTGCGGTCGAGATTGCGCCACAGAAACCTTCATAATCGTCAAGTAGCTCTCTCTGAGTTGCATTCGGACCACAGAGCACGCATTGAGGATCTTTGCGAATTCTTACTTTGCGATAAGTCATTTCCAGTGCGTCGTAAATCATTAATTCGCCGATCAAGCTCTCGCCGATACCGGTAATAAGTTTGATGGCTTCGGTAACTTGAATTGAGCCAATGGAGGCGCAAAGCACTCCAAGGACGCCACCTTCTGCACAACTTGGCACCATTCCGGGAGGCGGTGGTTCTGGATATAAGCATCGATAGCATGGGCCGGCAATGCTCTCAGCAGCGCTCTGCGCTTTGCTTTTTCCGACATCACTTTGGCCATGGATAATTTGGCGCTGCAAATTCGATTCATCAACAACATCGAATTCAACAATTCCGAGCGTGCCCACTCCCGCAGCAGCGAGATACATCAAAGCCGGCGAACCGAGACCTCCTGCACCAACGCAGAGCACCTTTGCAGCCATTAATCGTCGCTGACCATCCATTGCCACATCAGGGATGATGAGGTGGCGGCTATAGCGCCTTACTTGATCAACTGTAAGTGCAGGCCCAGCTTCGACAATGGGTTTCATGGGATGGCTCACACCCCTACTCTGCCATGTTTACTTACTCACGCTCCACTTGTGGGCATACCATCGACCCTATGAGTGATTCGAAGGCGCGATTGCCACGAGATGAGCGACGGGCACAACTTCTGACCGCTGCGCTAGAGGTCTTTACCTCTGCTGGCTACCACGCTGCTGCAATGGACGAGATTGCTGATCGAGCGGGAGTTAGCAAGCCTGTGCTCTATCAACATTTCCCAAGCAAGCTCGACTTATACCTTGCAGTCCTTGATCTCCATGTTGATCAATTGGTCTATTCGATTCAACGCGCAATTGCATCTACTCACGAAAATGCCGACCGCGTACGTGCAACAGTTGATGCATACTTTAACTTTATTGAAGAGGAGGGCGAGGCATATCGACTCCTCTTCGAAAGCGATATGAGCGTAGAACCAGCAGTCCGCGAACGATTAACGCGAATGACATACGATTGTGCGGCGGCGGTAAGCGCGGTTATTGCAGCAGATACCGGAATCCCAGATGAAGCTGCGATGCTCCTTGGAATTGGCCTCGTTGGTACCGCGCAATTCACCGCACGGTATTGGCTTGAGCGCGATGGAAGAGTTCCTCGGGAGGAAGCGGCGCGACTTGTTGCCAATCTCCAATGGCGAGGCATCTCCGGTTATCCACGAACCCTTGATGAGCGCGGAAAGAAATAAATCGCTAAGGTAGGAATATGAGTACAAAGAAGAGCGCAGAATCAGCAAGTGCAGCAAATGCAGCGAGCAGTAAAGTTGAAGTCCGAATTGGCATCAGCGATTCACCACGAGAGTTAACAATCGAACTCACTAACTCGGCGGATGAAATTGAGACTTCTATTGCGCACGCGCTCCATGAAGGATCTCACATCTCATTTACTGATGAGAGAGGGCGTCGACTAATAGTGCCGGCGGCAAAAGTGGGCTTCGTTGAAGTGAGCGCACGCTCTGAGCGTAAAGTGGGCTTCGGCACTAATTAATTGCTTCTCATTATTTGAGAATACCTCTAGTTTCGTTACAGAAAATCGTAGGTAATCTCTCGGTATAAGCCACTGATTTCACTTGCTTTTCGGTAATTCAACAGTGATGCTCCGGCAACCGCTGCATCGAAAAATAGTGGACTCTTAGGTATCCCCGGCTCAATCACTAACTTTCCAAATTTCTCTTTCAGTAGCGTAAGCATCTCTTGGCCATGCTTAGAGCGCGATTCAACCATCGTAGGTAGAACTGCCCGCACCTTCCCTCGATATTTCTCAACAGCGCTAGCAACCTCAAGGGCTCCGCGTGCGGCAATAAGATCTAACCGAGTTGGGATGAAAATCTCATCAACTGTGGAGAGTACTAGTTGATTTAATCGAGACATGCTCGCCCCGGTATCGATAATTATTACATCGTATTCGAACTTTTCCAGGGCATTAAAAAGTATCTGATCATTCTTCATGTCCTTAGCATTGAGTAGTACCGATAATTTATGTGAGGAGGGAATGAGATCTACTCGCTCTCCCGTTTGATGAATCATTCCCAATGCGCGCTCTCGCCCTGAAAATATGTCATATGCGCTCCGCCTAGAATTCTCCTTACCGAGGGTGAAAGTGAGCGCACCTTGAGGGTCTAAATCCACAAGGAGAACTTTTTTTCCATACTCAGAAAACGCCACCGCCATGGATAAAGCACTTGTTGTCCGACCAACCCCACCGGCGGTATTACTCAAGGCAAATATTCGTGACATAGCTTGGGGTTACTTACTCGCTACTAAATTTTGTTGTTGCCGCTGATAAGGGCTCATTCTCAAAGCGGCGGGAAGTTTTAACGTGCTATTACGAAATGCTCGTAATGCTCTATTCGTAACCAACTCTTGACCAGGGAATGTTGGCCAACCATACATATCTCGCGCCCAGCGCGGCAGCGATGCCGCAGCAAGCGTTGCCACCGATGCCCATAAAGCTGGCGCCGGAGTTGCAAAGCGAATCGGAAGGGACATCGGTGGAAAGGTGAGAAAGACAGTAGTTCGCTTTGCCTCTTCTGTTGCCAATAATTTTGGCTGAATCGCGCTCATATATTCCTTGAGCTCTTCATACGTTGAGGGCACTGTTGCGCGATCAATTCCCACAAGTTCGGCAAAGAGGACCATCTCCCGGAGATATTCATCAATATCTGAATCGCTCAATCGCGCTCCTGAGCGACGAGCAACATCGATAAATGCATCAACCATTGAGGTGTGCACCCACAACAACTCTTCTTGAGTGTCGAGCCCAAGGCGGTGATGAATCATCCGTACGCGCTCTGCCGCTCGATCCACCTCGTCGCGAGGGCCATAAGTGAAAAGGGCAACGTATTCACCAGTGCGACGAAGGCGACCCCACGCGTCATCTCGAAAATCAGAGTATTTAGCGACTCCGGCCATTGCTCCCGGATGGAGCGCCTGCTCCATCAGTGCGCGCACCCCTCCCACAATCAGTGCGGGGTCAGCGTGTAATCGAGCAACGATCGAATCGTTGGTGAAATAACTTTCGCTCACGTAAAACTCCCCGCATATTCCAATTAGCAATTAAATTTCGTCGAGCCCTGCCCAAGGTTGTGCCGGAGCTCTATCTGCATCGCTACATATCCGAGCGTAATCGCAATATCCGCAAAGCGCTCCCGGAGTTGCAGGAAAGCGGCCGGCAGCAGTCGCTGCAAGAGCTTCGGCGGCAATACTCTCAGCGCGCTTCACATGGCGCGCCAATGATGCATCATCGTGGTGGTACACCGCTGTAGTTTCTGATGGCAGATGATGGAGCTCCACGGTCCGGCACTTCTTCCGTAACGTTCGTTCTGCGCCGATTGCATAAATGGCAAGTGCAAGCGAACCGCCGGCTTCACTCTCATCCGGTGGGCGCTTTCCCGTTTTGTAATCAACAATCACTAGCTCATCACCACGCTCATCAATTCGATCCACGCGCCCCGAGAGCGAGAGTTTTTCCGTGGTGGCGCTAACTGTGCGCTCAAGTCCGCGTGGTTCAACGTTGGGATCTACGTTCTTTAAATATTGCCGGACCCATTGTTGCGAACGGAAGCGGTAGCGCTCTGATTGCTCTTCATTTCGAAAACCTTCGTTCCGCCAATGCTTACCGACTAATTCTGCACCCTTCTCTGGGGTGCGATCATCTGGCGCTAACGTGAACCACTCTCGAAGCGCGTTGTGCACCGCGCTCCCCATGCTTGTGTGACCCCACGGTCCACCACGGGGAGGTTTAGGCGTATCGATATAGGTGTATCGATACTTTTTTGGACAATCAAGCCACGTTTCTAATCGGTATGGCGTACATGCAAAAAGTTTTTCAGGCATACCTTCAAAAGAAGATTGAATTTCGTTGTCACTCATGCGTTCATAAATGCGCGTACTGAATCAGCAATCATTTGTACTGCGATTGCGGCGAGTAAGAGTCCGGCGATTCGAGCGATGAGCGTGACGCCAGATTTCTTGATTATTTTGATAATTCCCGTTGAGAAGGCGAGTACTAACCCAAGTAAAATATGTAGTAAAAAGATTGCGATAAACAGAGCAGCCATCATCGACAACGAACTACTTGAAGAAGCAGAATTTGCCTGCTTCACGAAAATAATTGTCGCAACAATTGCACCCGGTCCTGCAAGTAGCGGTGTTCCAAGAGGGACCAAAGCGACGCTGACGTCACTCTCATTATTTTGTTCTTTTTGGTTGCCTGTTAAGAGGTCCAATGCAACGAGCAGGAGGAGCAACCCACCTGCACCCTGAAGCGCCGGTAACGAAATTTTTAAGTAATCGAGAATAAACTGGCCAAAGAGAGCGAAAATGACTATCAATAAAAGTGAGACGCTAGCCGTTTTCCATGCGAGCTTGCGTTGTTGCTCTGGAGGATATTTAGAGACCAGAGAGAGAAATATCGGCATCACCCCTGGCGGATCGATAATCACAATGAGAGTGACAAATACCTGAATACCAAAAGTTAAGGCACTTACTGTGCCGACTGTTCCATTCATACGGTAAATACCTCGCAACCTGACCCGCTGCTGAGGATACCCTCCCAAACTTCCGGGGCGGTGAGCTCCATTCCAAGGCGTTGCGAGCCAACGGCGCCGTGATAATCACTCGATCCAGTAGCGAAGATATTGTAAAGATGGGCCAGACTCCGTAAATTTTTTCGGGCGCTTTCATCATGATCTCGATGATCTACCTCTAAACCGCTGAGGCCCCTCTCAATCAAACTTTCAATCTCTGACATCGTGTACATCGCACCGCGAGAACTTGCTAGGCCATGTGCTAGAACACTTACGCCTTGCGCACTTGCAATAGCTGAAATTGCCTCCTCTGGTGAGGGAGCGAAATGTCCAACATAGAACGGGGAACCGTTATAAAGGTACTTTGCAAAAGCCTGATCGCGAGAGGTTGCGACGCCGCGTTCCACTAACGCATCAGCAAGATGGGGACGACCAACGGTTAGTGCGCTCTCTGAATGCTTCGCAACATCTGCAAAGGTAACCTCAATTCCAGCCTCATTAAGTAGCGCAATAATTTTTTTTATCCGTGGAATGCGATCATCACGGGTCAAGGACATCATTCTTATGAGCGGCTGGTCATCAGGATTAAATAGGTATCCCAAAATATGAACGCTCATTCCACCAACTGTTTTACAGGAAATCTCTGCTCCAGGAACGATGGTCAAATCTCCAGTGGTCAAATCTGAGTTGAGGGATCGCCATCCTTCCAAGGTGTCATGATCGGTGATTGCCAATACATCTATACCAGCGCTTTTTGCAGAGCGCACCAATTCTGTTGGAGATTCCAGGCCATCGCTGCGATTGGTATGCGAATGTAAATCAATTTTCACGGACAGGCTCCCCTTGTAATTGTGAAGTCCGAGATGCAACGAGCCCGCTGCCAAAAATCAGTAATGCAATCCCAGGAATAATTCCAACTGGCGGCACCTGCCCAATCCACCAAAACGCTAACAACGCACCAACCGGAACTTCAAAGAAGACTATGAGTGAAACAACGGCCGGATTTACTCGGACAAGTACTTGGTTAAATAAGGTATGCCCCAAAAGTTGTGCACCCACAATTAAGCCAAGGATTAGCAACCACTCAAATTTTGGATATCCCAATAGTGGAGCTTTGCTTGGGATGACAACAATCAAGCAAGTGAGTGCGCAAATCAAATAGCAGATAGTTGTATATGTAGTAGTAGAAACGACTTTCTGAACATGTGACCCGGCAGTGACGTATGCACCGGCGAGCGCACCGCCTAAGAGGGCAATCAAATCCCCAGCAAGTGAACGGGCGGAGAGGGTCCAATCCACTCCAGTGACAATCAATACACCAACCATGGAAATTGCCATGCCGAGCCAGACGCGATAATCCACAACGCGACCTTTATATCGAAGCCAGAGCGCAACAAAGATTGGCTGTGTTGCTGTTAACGCTGTTCCACTTGCCACGCTCGTTAATCGCATGGAGTAGAAGAAGCAAATAAAATGAAGAGCGAGAAATACTCCTGCGAGTATTGACCACCCCCACGATTTTTTCGAAAGCGTTCGCCACTCCCCCTTTGCTAAAGCAAAGGGCAAAGTGATTAATGAGCCGCCAAGATTTCGCCAGAAAATTGCTACCGGTACTGCCATTGCGCCCAATGCAATAAGCGGACCAGAGGTGCCGATTCCGATAATTCCGATTGCTAATCGCGTGAGATCGCGCCCACCAATTGGTAGGCGATGGGGTTTCTTGCCTCCATGAACTGCGTGACTTTCCGACCTCATGAGTAAGACCCTAACCGGTACCCTTATCCATATGAGCGCTACATTGAATCGAGTCTTTATAGCGCGCCTGGCTGGTACTGTGGTTTTTGACCCAACGGGTGACCAAGTAGGAAAGGTGCGCGATGTTGTCGCGACCCTACACGCAGGACAGGTACCACCACGCGTATTGGGAATCATCGTTGAAGTTCCCCCACGTCGACGTATCTTCATTCCTATTACTCGGGTGACCTCTATTGAACCAGGAACTGTAGTAATAACCGGCTTACTCAATGTGCGGAGATTTCAACCACGGCCTGGCGAATTTCTCGTGCTCGGAGAATTTCTCGATCGGACAACCACGCTTATTGGAACACCCGAGCGTGTGATCATCGAAGACATAGCCATGGAGCAGACTCGCCGCGGCGATTGGTTATTGAATAAAGTTCATGTGGCATCGAAAAGTTCAGGTTTACGTCGACGAGGTCCAGGTAAAACTGTTGAGTACTCTCAACTAACGGAATTTGCAGCGAGTGAAACTGATAATGAAGCGCGAAGCCTTCTTGCAACTCTCTCGAGTTTGAAAGCTGCTGACTTGGCTGGCGCGCTACATGACCTTTCAATGTCAAGGCGCGTTGAAATCGCACGCGCACTTGATGATGAGCGACTTGCGGATTTGCTTGAAGAGATGGAGGAGGGTGAGCGAGTTGCACTCCTTGCCCAACTTGAAGGTGAGCGCGCTGCCGATGTTCTCGGCGAGATGGATCCTGATGATGCAGCCGACCTACTTCGCGAAGTTGGAAGTGAAAAAGCAGAGTCACTACTTAATCTGATGGAGCCAGAGGATGCCGAAGATGTTCGACGACTGATGGTTTATGAGGACTACTCGGCCGGTGGAATGATGACGACCGAACCTATCATTCTTGCAGCGGATAACACTGTGGCAGAAGCGCTCGCAGCTCTCCGAGCAAGTGAGATTACCCCAGCTCTCGCATCACAGGTTTTCGTCACCAGAGCTCCACACGAGACTCCTACCGGAAAATTCCTTGGAATCGCTCATTTTCAGCGCTTACTTCGGGAACCACCAGCGACTCTCCTTGGTTCAATCATCGATACCGAATCTGAATCTCTTACTCATGATCGAAATCTCACGACAATCTCCTCTTACTTTGCTGCCTATAACTTGGTCGCAGTTCCGATTGTTGATGAGAATGATCGACTAATTGGCGTTGTCACCGTTGATGACGTACTCGATCATTTGCTCCCAGAGAACTGGCGAGCCCAACATGATGATGGAACCAGGGAGGTGTTGAAGTGAGCAATCGACTGGACTTGCCGCGACATGGAAAACGTTCGTTACGCCCTACATATAACTCCGAAGCATTTGGACAACTATCTGAGAGATTTGCTCGTTTCTTAGGAACAGCAAACTTTTTGGTGTACATGTCAGTGTTTGTACTTACCTGGGTTTTATGGAATGCCTTTGCGCCAACAGACCTGCGCTTTGACCCATTTCCATTTATCTTTTTAACTTTGATTCTCTCGCTCCAAGCATCATATGCCGCGCCGCTGATTTTGCTCGCGCAGAATCGACAGGCAGATCGAGATCGCATTCAATCTGCAGAAGATCGTCTCCGCGACGAGCGTAACCTCGCAGATACTGAGTACCTCACGCGAGAAATTGCAGCCTTACGTGAGGGCTTGGGCGATGTGGCAACGCGCGACTTTATTCGTAGTGAAATTCGTGAACTATTAGAAGAAATTAAATCTGAAGATCGAAACCCAGGAACTGAATCAGTTAGCTGAGAGTGGCAGTCGTCTGCCTGCTAGTGATAGATTACGTTTCATCAATCGATCAGCAATTTCTAAAAGGGCTTGCGTTGAGGGATTTCCAACTGCCAAAGGTGTTCCTTCATCTCCAGCGAGTCGAAGAGCAGGATCGAAGGGAATTCGCCCTAATAGCGGAACGCTGCCACCTGTTAATCTCTCCAAGCGGGCAACAGTTTCATCGCCACCACCAGAACCAAAGAGCGAAATGCTCTCACCGCAATGCGGGCATGGAAATGCAGACATATTTTCAATTACGCCAGCTAATTGTTGCTTCAATTGATGAGCTAGCCGCCCAGCCCGCTCTGCCACTTCTGCCGCCGCAATCTGAGGTGTAGTTACTACTACCAACTCAGAGGATGGAATCAACTGTCCGAGTGAGATAGCAATATCGCCCGTGCCAGGTGGGAGATCAAGAAGGAGAAAATCTAGCTCGCCCCAATAGGCATCAGCTAAGAGCTGCTCCAAAACTTTATGCAAAATTGGCCCACGATAGGCAACTGGATCTTCGCGTTGAGGTTTGAACATCTCCATTGATGCCACGCGAATACCGCGGCTATCTTCGGGAGGTATAAAAGTGGTGTTATCGATTGCGGTAGGACGCGCACCAAGCATGCCAAGAATTCGCGGTATTGAGTGGCCGTATACATCAGCATCGAGAATTCCTAC
>RFXN01000040.1 GCA_009921625.1 Candidatus Fonsibacter lacus
TGTAGAGGTAGGCCAGAATTGCCGCGATTACCATGACGCTAAGAATACTGGGGTTGGGCGTATAGTCACTCTCAATGGAGAGCAAAAATCGTCATAAATCGGCAGAGCTACGGTGGCCTGTGCTACTTGCAGTCTTAGTAATCATCACTCTTCAGCTCCTTCTGCCTCAACAACTAGGCTTTATAAATCTCAAAATTCTCTGTGCTGTTGAATTAGTGATTGCGCTCATTATTTTTGTTGTCAACCCACGGAGAATCACCGAACATAAACATCAGATCTGGATTCTTGGAATATCGCTCAACACTTTGATGTCAATCGTCAATGTATTAACGCTCATCCGATTATTTGATCTACTCTTAAATAGAGTATTTACTGATCCGATACAAGTTCTTTTCTCTGGTGGAAATATCTGGATATCAAATGTCATTATTTTCAGCTTGTGGTATTGGGAATTTGATTCCGGCGGAGCTGGCAAGCGAGCCGCTGGTGGTAACGGCATTCCAGATTTTATGTTTGCCCAAACCGAAAACCCGCACTTAGCCCCAACTGGTTGGCGGCCACATTACGTTGACTATCTCTACTTTTCGCTCACTAATTCCAGTGCATTTAGTCCAACTGATGTCCTGCCACTCGCGCGTTGGGCAAAATTGCTAATGGGTTTGCAGAGTATGACTTCACTATTTACTGTAATTCTGATTATCGCGCGCGCAATTAACACGCTTCATTAACCAAGATTTCCGTTGATTATTTGCTCTCCTTTGCAAACCAAGTTTTCCAAACTGAGAGCGCCACAATATATAAAGGGGCGATAACTAGGATTGGCTTCGCCCACATTGGGCCATTAGGAAATTGCGCAGATAATAATAATAACGCGATGAAATAAATAAAGGCTACCAAGATTGTAATTTTCCGAAACTTAGTTACTCTCAAGATATGAGGGAATTGGACTTTTGATAACGATAAACCACAGAGAAATAGAATGGAGAGCTCCTTAATTCCCTTATCTGTATCAAGTATGAGGAGAGTTGGAACAACTATATTCCACGCTGCTGGGAACCCATTAAACCAATGATCATCCGTCTCTTGATCAGTACGAGCAAACCACAAGGCTCCAGTAAATATAATTAGCGCAGCAAACCAAAATTCTTGACCTTTTGGAAGCATGTTCAACTCAACAAAGAGTGCAACTGGAACAACTACGCAAGTAACGTAGTCCACTACCAAATCAAGGATGTGGCCATTGATTTGCGGCGCATGTATGGCGATATCAATACGTCTAGCCAATGGACCATCCAAACCATCTATTAATTGGCAGATGATTAGCCAAATAAGTCCAGCTCTGATGTGGCCATTCATGACCGCGCTGAGGGAGAGCAGGCCCGCGATTGCTCCGCTTGCGGTAAAGGCATGTAACAAGAAACCCTTTTGTGATTGCGTGAATACAGGTTCTTGGGCCACGTTTCCCCTTAAATTGATTTTGTTTGATATTGGTTGGAGCAAGTAAGGAACGATACGCTCTACTTATGTCGCTATCCACCATAGGCAAGGAGAGAATCTGGATTCTCCTTGTAGTGCTATACGGAATCGCGCTGCGATTCCATATGGCCTGGCAACCGCGCGGGTCGTGATATACGGTCTTGCCCGAGATTGGGGTCGGGTACGAAGTTGGGGAGTAATCGCCCTGGTAACTCACTTCATCCCCGATATCTATATATTTGCCGTCCTTCGCGAGCCCCCGCCGCTACTCGTTGATGGCTTGGTCTTTCTGATCGTGATCTTCACCATCGCCGCCATCGTTGGAACTATCAGCCAAATTCGCAAGCGCAAGCCGACAAACCCTCAGAGTTAATAAGTCTACTTCTCAGGAAAATCTCAGATAAATCCCGCATTATTGGCTCCACCTAGAGCTGTGAGGTAACTCCGATGGCAACTATGACCCAAAAGACAAAACAGGATTTCAAAAGAATTCTCGTCGTTGATGACGAGCCCAACATCAATGATCTGATTTCAACGAGCTTGAAGTTTTCAGGCTTTGATGTTCGTTCAGCGATGAATGGCGCTGAGGCGCTCACCGTCGCAGAAGAATTCAAGCCACACGCGCTCGTCCTCGATGTCATGATGCCAGGAATGAATGGATTTCAAGTTTGCGAAAAGCTCCGAAAAGATGGTTTAAAAGTCGGCGTTCTTTTTTTGACGGCTAAAGACTCCACAGATGACAAAGTCACATTGACGATGAACTTATTCGATTTGCTGATTTAGAATTAAATGAGGCGACACATGAGGTGCGTCGCGGGGGAAATTTAATTGAACTCTCGCCAACAGAATTCACGCTGTTACGTTATCTGCTTATCAATGCTGATCGTGTTCTTTCAAAAGCGCAGATTCTCGACCATGTGTGGCAATATGACTTCCGTGGTGATGCAGGAATTGTTGAGACGTACATTTCATATTTGCGGAAAAAAATTGACACACACGAGCCGCAATTAATTCACACAGTTCGTGGTGTTGGATATCGCCTTAAACTGCCCAGCAAAGTGGCATAAACATTAAGAATCGTTTTGGTGCCGCGAGCCTCAAAAATCGCCTAACAGTAAGCGCGTCGCTGATTTTGCGGCCTACACTGCCTTAAAAAGTTATCTCATTGGACGTATTGATGACCAATTAAATTCGGTAGCAGGTGGTTCTTTTCTACGACTGGATCGCGCTGGAATCCAAGCCGACCAGGATCAAGGCGGTGATGGAGTAAGTGGGCCACTAAAGAAAGTGCCATCAGCAATTAGCGTCACCTTGCTTGATCCCACCGGGGCAATTATTGGCCGACTTGGTGGTGAGTTAAATACCGAACGAGTAGAGCGGGTTGTTGCAGGAATTATGCCAACAACTGTCGCCGAAAAAAGGGGCAAACCGTTTACGATCATTAGAGATAAGGCACACTTTCGCGTGCTCGCTCGATTATTGCCATCGGGCGCTGGTAGCGCTATTGCTGCGCTCTCACTTGAAGATGTGGAGCGTACTTTAGGAAGGCTGCAATTGCTCTTCCTTTTCATTGGACTTCTCGTCTTGATATTGGTAGGCGTGGTATCGCAAGTAGCAATTCGAGTAAGTATGAAGCCGCTAACTGCGGTAGAAGGTACCGCGGAGGCAATTGCAAATGGAGATCTTTCGGCTCGCTTGCCTGATGCAAAACCTGATTCTGAAGTTGGGCGCTTGACCGCATCACTTAACCAAATGCTCTCTCGCATTGAGGAATCTTTTGCTGTGCAAAGACGAAGTGAAGAGAAGCTGCGTCGCTTCGTCGCAGATGCTAGCCATGAGCTTCGAACGCCTCTTACCGCTATTCGAGGTTTTGCTGAATTACATCGACAGGGCGCAATCACCGGTGAAGAAAAAACTCGAGAACTGGTTGGAAGAATTGAAAGTGAATCTAAGCGAATGAGCGCGCTCGTAGAAGATTTGCTAACACTTGCACGTTTAGATCAAGCCCGGCCAATTGCCCATGAGGCAATAGATATAAAGAAGTTGATAGAAGAAGCGGCTCAAGCAGTTCGCGCAACTGCTCCTTATGCAAATATCACGCTCGATTTCCCCGAAGAGGAATCGTTCATTATTGGCGATTCACTAAAGGTTTACCAAGCGATTCTCAATCTTGCAGCAAATGCCACAGCTCATACCCCAGAGGGAACTCCGATTACAATCTCACTTCTCCCACATGAAGAGAGTTTCCAGATAAAAGTACGTGACCTTGGTCCTGGTCTTACTCCTGAGCAGCAATCAAAAGTATTCGAACGTTTCTACCGAGTTGATCAATCACGTACCCGCACTGGCGCAGAGGGAAGTGGCTTGGGTCTGTCTATCGTGCAGGCAATTATGGAAGCACATCATGGAGCCGTTGAGATTGAGAGCGAACTTGGACGAGGTACAACATTTACGTTGACCTTTCCTATTAAAGAAAATTAATTAATTTTGCTCTGATGGAAGTTAAGCCAGGACTTGCTTGGCGTTGGCCCACGCTGTCCTTGATAACGCGAACCATACACAGCGCTGCCATAGGGATGCTCTGCTGGGCTTGAAAGTCGAATCAAACAGAGTTGCCCAATTTTCATACCTGGAAATAACTTCACTGGCAAATTGGAAACGTTGGAAAGTTCTAACGTGATATGTCCAGAGAATCCGGGATCAATAAATCCTGCTGTTGAGTGGGTCAGTAACCCAAGACGACCAAGAGATGACTTTCCTTCAAGGCGACCGGCAACATCATCTGGAAGGGTAATTACTTCGTAGGTGCTTGCAAGAACAAATTCACCCGGATGGAGAATGGCGCGTTAACTCGGGTTGCTCCTTGGATGGGTCAATGACCTCGTACTTGTGATTTTCGAAGACTCGAAAGAATCGGTCGAGGCGGACATCAACGCTGGACGGTTGGATCATCGCCTTGTCGAAGGGCTCGACCTTGACCCGGCCAGCCTCAATTTCCGAGCGGATATCGCGATCAGAGAGCAACATGGTTGGCGACCTTACCTCAGATTATCTAGGCTTAGGAAACGTGACAGGCGGGCGTAGTGAAATGGCATCACAAGAGCTTCCCAAGCTTTTAGCGCGGGTTCGATTCCCGTCGCCCGCTCCAGGGCCTTTTCTTAATTCTCATGTAAAAACCATTGCGGCTGGCGAGGGGATAGTTCTACCCTTTTTTTAGGAGCAGCGTATGAAACGAAAATTTCTCTCGTTACTTACCTCTCTATGCGTACTTGTCGCCTCGCTCACCTCATTGCTCTACTTTTCCACTGCTTCGAACGGGTTGGGGAATTTTCAACAACGGAGCGATCAAGAAGCTAACTGCACATATGGCACCAGCCCACTGGCTGAATTTAAACCGTTTCAGCCCGGAGAATTAATTCGAAATTTCGATCCCACTACCGTCGGGTTGCGAGCAGATGATCCCTGTTGGATTGCTCTTCGTTGGTCCTCCGAAATTGGCCCTTCATTCTCATACTCTGCGGCGATTGCGCGCGCCAATCCAGGAGGCGATGGATTAGAGGTAATCTGTAATGGCGCAAGTGATCCAGCATGTTCCCCATCTAAATTTCCCACGGGCCAATTTAGATCTCTAGCTGGTTTCTATAAATGCGAGAGTGAAAGCGATGTTAATTGTGTGGCTTCACTCTCCGTGATTGATCCTCAAGGATCTACTCAAGAGGCAACCTTCGAAAGGCACTTCCCGGATGCGCCACAGATTCCCGCTTCAAATAATCCTGAGTTAAATTATCCCAAAGGCGGCTCCCCAACTTTGTGGTCCTTCGCAACTCCTGAGGGGAAAAAAAAATATATCTACGCATCGGGAGTTGTTGAACGGAACTGGGATAGCGATGGGAAAACTTGGAGAGGTCCTTTTGCGACATTTCATTTTGGGTTACAAGCGGTAAAACTGCTTTCCAATCCTGGCGCAACTAGACCACGACTAAAGGTAAGAAATTACAGAACTCCAGATGGAATCCAGGCAAATCGGGTGGAATTTTCGAAAGACCAGGAGGCTGGTCTTGATGGGGAGTGTCGTGAAATGATCACTATGGACACTGGGTTTTGCTTAACTGAAGAAGCCTTTGCTAACAACTACAAATATCGGGTCACCTTTCAAATTCCCCCAGATTTAGGTTTCTTTCTCAATGGTCGACTTGATTCCCCTATTGCATATACGGAACCACTCGGAAAAAACCGTAGACTGGTTATTGAAGGTGCGCCAGCAACACTTTTCGCAGTCCAGGGACTTATTCCTAAAAAATATTTAACTACCAACGCTGTGGATGCGATTAAGAATGGTCGGAATGATTTTACACGTGCGCTTTCTTTTGCCCCATCCGACTTTCCATCTATGGATACTAACTATCCTGATTTACTTACTGAACTCTTACCTTATTTTGGGGATCAGAGTACATATGAAACTAAAGCGTGGACTCTTGTTTCCACTCCAACTCTTGGACGATTCACCAACCAGTGCACAAATGGTGGGCGTGGTGAAATGCTGGGAATAATCTCCACCAATGCTACGGCTTTTGATGGTGATCCCCCAACAATCGACCCTCAAACAAAAATTTTAAGTTATAAAGTGGCGGCACCGCATTTTGCTACTGATGGGAAAACCGAGAACATCGGTAAGTACTACATGAATATGAATTCTAATTTTGTGAAATGCATTTTAGGTGTAGATAAAGCACCTGCTGTTGCTCAGATAGGAATCACCAGTACTGGCCAGACTGAGAGAGTTTCCACTGTCACCGTCAAAACTGATAAGGACTGGCTTCGACTCAATGTAGATAATTTCACCTTCTCTTCGCCAAAAATAAATATTAAGTTTGAGACTCCGAATGCAACGCAGATACCAATAAAAAATCCAGAAGTTTCTGCCGCTAAAAAAGTTGCTACTAAAACGATAACTTGCATAAAGGGTAAAATTACAAAGAAAATTTCTGGCTTAGCGCCGAAATGTCCGACGGGATATAAGAAAAAATAAGTTACGCGTTTCCCTCCAGAGCTCGAAGAGTTGCAATTCGTTCCTCAATCGGTGGGTGCGTTGCAAAGAGGCGAGAGACTGACTTTCCATCGAGCGGTGATTCAATCCAAATATGTGCAACTGCATTAGATCGTTGGTGAACTACTGTGGAGTCTCGAGCGAGGATCTCCAACGCTTTTCTTAAGCCGGCGGGATTACGTGTGAAATCAACAGCTGTTGCATCAGCCAACGACTCTCGCTTCCGAGAAATCGCTGCCTTGAGGAGAAGTGCCGCAACCGGCGCCAACACCATCACCACTAACGAAATAACCAAAAGAAGGGGATTATTCCCACCTTCGCGATCGCGCCGACCGCCAAACCACATCATTCGCATCAACATATCGCTCAAGATGGCGATAGCTCCAGCCGTTGTAGCAGCTACTGCTGAAACCAAAGTGTCGCGGTTGGCAACGTGTGCCATTTCATGAGCAACAACCCCTTGAAGTTCATCACGTTCCATCACATCGAGAATACCGGTGGTAAATGCAATCAATGCATGCTCTGGATTTCTTCCCGTGGCAAAGGCATTAGGTGCATCATCAATGACAACAGCAACCTTAGGCATCGGTAAGCCACTTGCTAGACAGACCTCTTGGACTAAGCCAAATAGTTTTGGATTATCGCTTTCTTGTAAAACTTGCGCACCAGTCATCCGAATTACTAATTTGTCAGAAGAGTAGTACGACCACCAGGTAGTTAATAAGGCAAATCCCACTGCGATGGGCAGAACCGCAACACCACTTCCACCAAAATAGCTGACGGCGGCGAAAGAAACCAGCCACATTAGAAGTGCAAATGCAATTAGTAAAAAGAAGGTCTTTCTTTTATTGGAACTTTGGAGGGCTCTGAAATTACTCATCAGTTTTTAGAATTGCACCTTAGGCGCATTTCGCTCTTGTGGATCTTCAATTTCATAGAACTCTCGCTCGGTCACTTTCGCAAATCCTGCGAAGAAGCTAGAAGGAATTGTTTTAATCGCTACATTTAGTGCGCGCACATTGTCGTTATAGAACTGACGGGCAAAGCTCACTTTGTTCTCGGTAGTTGCTAACTCTTCTTGTAGCGAAAGGAAGTTGGCCGACGCCTTGAGATCTGGATAATTCTCGGCAACGGCAAGTAACCCACGAAGCGCTTGCGTGAGCATCCCATCTGCGGCAGCGACGTCGGCAACTGCGGTCGCGCTAGTTGCTGCTGCCCGGGCTTGCACTACCTTCTCAAAGGTTGCGCTCTCATGGCTGGCATAGCCTTTGACCGTCTCAACAAGATTTGGGATTAGGTCAGATCTCCGTTTGAGCTGCACCTCAATCTGTGCCCACGCTTCGTCAACTGCAACATTGAGACGAATCAATTTGTTGTACTGGCTAATTAAGAAGAGGACCAGTAATCCGGCCACGCCCAAAATAATCAAAAGTTCCATGGCGCCAATGTAGAACACCTACCTCAAGGACGCCTAAGCGTCCCCCCTTGGCTGGCGGGCTATGTTACTGGTGGGTAATATAGGGGCATGAGCCATTACATCGCCAACCTCCGAGATATTGAGTTCACCCTCTTTGACCTACTCAAACGGGATGAGATTTTAGAGAAAGGTCCATTCGCTGAGGTTGACCGTGCAACAGCAATGGGAATGCTCGAAGAAGTTAAACGACTCTCAGAAGTTGATCTTGCAGCATCATTTGTTGAGAGCGATCGACTTGGCGTTGATTTCAATCCTGCAACTGGTGATGCAAAACTTCCTGAATCATTTAAGAAGTCATACCGCGCATATATGGATGGTGAATGGTGGCGAATTGATGCACCTGCAGAACTTGGCGGCACCATCATCCCACCTTCAATTCGCTGGGCGATTGCCGAAATGATTCTTGGTTCTAATCCCTCTATTCATATATA
>RFXN01000005.1 GCA_009921625.1 Candidatus Fonsibacter lacus
CGAGTCCGTGATCTCACTCCATACATTGGAAAAGAGATTGAAGCTCGCATTATTGAACTCGACAAGAACCGCAACAACGTGGTTCTCTCACGTCGAGCATTCCTTGAACAATCTCAATCAGAGAGCAGAACTACTTTCCTTAATCAACTACAAAAGGGACAAGTGCGCTCTGGTGTAATTTCATCGATCGTTAATTTCGGTGCATTCGTAGATCTCGGTGGCGTTGACGGCTTGGTACACGTCAGCGAGCTTTCTTGGAAGCACATCGATCATCCAAACGAAGTTGTTGAAGTGGGAATGCCAGTGACTGTTGAGGTGCTTGAAGTTGATTTCGAGCGCGAACGGGTTTCGTTATCTCTTAAGGCAACTCAAGAAGATCCATGGCAAGCATTTGCTCGTACTCACACCATGGGTCAAGTGACCTCCGGTAAAGTGACAAAGCTCGTGCCATTCGGCGCATTTGTTCGCGTTTACGAAGGCATCGAAGGTCTCATTCACATCTCTGAGTTAGCAGAGCGCCATGTTGAGATTCCCGAGCAGGTAGTTCGTGTTGATGATGAGATTATGGTCAAGATTATTGACATTGATCTTGAGCGTCGTCGAGTTTCACTTTCCTTGAAGCAGGCAAATGAAGGTCATGAAGTAGAAGTGGAAGCTTTTGATCCTACTCAATATGGCATGCCTGCTCGCTACGACGAGAGTGGCCACTTCATCTATCCAGAGGGATTTGATCCTGACACCCAAGAGTGGAAGCCAGGCTTTGAAGCTGCTCGCGAAGAATGGGAGCGTCAATACGCTGAAGCGCAAGCTCGCTTCTTAGCTCATCGTAAGCAACGTGAAGAGGCAAAAAGCGCTGAGAACGCCGAGTAATTTCGGCGCACATAAGCGCTGATCAATTGTCTCGAGAAATTCTTGAACGTGGCGAAGAAGGGTATAACCAAGTAATTGCTCATTTTGGTGACGAAGTACTTTCATCTGGTGCCATTGATCGACAAAAGCTCGCAGAGATTGTCTTTAACGACAGCGCTAAACGGGAGAGCTTGGAAAAAATTACTCATCCGTTGATTGACCAACGATTCAAAGAGATTCGAAAATCTCTCCCTGAAAATACCGTTCTTGTTTATGAAATTCCGTTATTGGCAGAGAACTCTAAACGCGCAATTGAATTCGATCTAATTCTGTCAATTGAAACTGCAGAAGAAACACGCTTCCAGCGACTGACCGAACGCGGCCTTCATCCCCACCAAATACGAGGTCGAATGGCGGCGCAAAGTAGCGATGAAGAGCGAAAGGCTCTTGCCCATCATGTCATCGAAAATAACGGCGACCGAGAGGCGCTTTTGAGTTCGCTCGAGCAATGGTGGGCTGAATTCATCGCTCCAAAATTACTTAATTAAGTTACGGTTTACTTATGCGTCCCGAGTTGAGAGCGAAATTACCTCAAGCTGGACGCCCTTTCCAGGTTATCAGTGAGTATCAACCAGCAGGCGACCAGCCAGATGCGATAGATCAATTAGCGCGGCGGTTAAGTGCGGGTGAGAAAGATGTGGTGCTACTAGGCGCTACCGGAACTGGTAAATCAGCAACTTCTGCGTGGCTCATCGAGAGATTGCAACGCCCAACTCTTGTTCTGGCGCCTAACAAAACTTTGGCAGCTCAACTCACTCATGAGTTTCGTGAATTGCTACCAAATAACGCAGTCGAATATTTTGTTTCTTATTATGACTACTACCAACCTGAAGCATATGTACCTCAGACAGATACCTTCATCGAGAAAGATTCATCGATCAATAAAGAGGTCGAACGACTTAGATATTCTGCAACACATTCATTGTTAACGCGCAGAGATGTTGTTGTCGTTTCAACGGTCTCCTGTATTTATGGCCTGGGAACGCCGCAAGAGTATGTCGATGGCATGATTCCACTTCGCGTAGGCGAGTCCATCGAAAGAACTGCACTGCTACGGAAATTTGTTTCCATTCAATACTCAAGGAACGATATGGCGTTTGAGCGAGGAACTTTTCGAGTTCGCGGAGATACAATCGAGATTATCCCGGTCTATCAAGAGACAGCACTTCGAATAGAAATGTTTGGTGATGAGATTGAGCGGTTGCTGACACTTCACCCCCTCACCGGCGAAGTTCTTAGTGAGGAACGTGAGGCCTTTGTTTTTCCCGCGTCACACTATTCTGCCAGTCGAGCGACAATGGACCGGGCAATCACCGCTATCGAAGCAGAGTTAGCGGTTCAACTAGAGAGATTTGAAAAGTCTGGGAAATTACTTGAAGCGCAACGATTAAGAATGCGGACCACTTTCGATATTGAAATGATAAGGCAGCTTGGTTTCTGTTCAGGCATTGAAAATTACTCCCGCCACATCGATGGGCGAGAATCTGGCGCTCCGCCAAATTGCTTGCTTGATTACTTTCCTGATGATTTTCTATGCATCATTGATGAATCACACGTAACTGTCCCGCAAATTGGCGCTATGTATGAGGGGGATGCCTCAAGAAAACGGACACTAGTTGAACATGGTTTTCGTTTACCAAGCGCTCTTGATAACAGGCCTTTGAAATGGAATGAATTTTTAGAACGAACACCTCAAAAAATGTATTTATCGGCAACTCCAGGCAAATATGAATTGGGTATCGCACCAAATGTTGTAGAACAAGTTATTCGCCCTACTGGTTTGATTGATCCGAAAATCATTATCAAGCCGATAAAAGGACAAATTGACGACTTGGTCCATCAGATTCGAGAGCGTGCAGCGAAAAATGAACGTGTTTTAGTTACTACGCTCACAAAGAAAATGTCCGAGGATTTAACAGATTACTTAGTTGATCAGGAAATTCAGGTGCGTTATCTCCACTCAGAGGTTGATACCTTGCGGCGGGTAGAGCTATTAAGAGAGCTTCGACAAGGTGAATTTGACGCTCTTGTGGGAATAAATCTCTTGCGAGAAGGCTTAGATCTTCCCGAGGTATCACTCGTGGCAATTCTTGATGCGGACAAGGAAGGCTTTTTACGTTCAGCTACCTCTCTCATCCAAACAATCGGTCGAGCAGCGCGAAACGTTTCAGGTGAAGTACATATGTATGCCGACAACCTCACAGATTCAATGGTGAGAGCGATTGATGAAACTAACCGGAGACGAGAGAAGCAAGTTGCATACAACAAAGAGCATGGAGTCGATCCGCAGCCATTAAGGAAGAAAATTGCCGACATCACCGATTCTATTTCTAAAGAAGAGGAAGATTCAGAGAAACTCATTGCCCGGGCAAAGCGAGTTACTTCTATGCCCGCCGTAGGACAAAATGCGAAGGAACTTGGCAAACTGCCACGGGAAGAGTTAATGGGCCTAATTTCTGCGCTCACCGAGCAGATGCGAGCTTCAGCCGAAAGTCTTCAATTTGAGCTTGCTGCTAGATTGCGTGATGAGATCCATGAATTAAAGCGCGAACTACGAGGGATGGAGGGCGCCGGATAATGAAGGAACGTTTAATCGTTCGAGGCGCTCGCGAGCATAATCTCAAAGATATCTCACTTGATTTACCACGAAACGCGCTAGTGGTCTTTACTGGTTTATCTGGCTCGGGTAAATCAAGCCTCGCCTTCGACACGATTTTTGCTGAAGGGCAAAGAAGGTATGTGGAGTCTCTCTCTGCATATGCCCGGCAATTCTTAGGTCAATTAGATAAACCGGATGTGGATTTCATTGAGGGGCTTTCGCCTGCTGTGTCGATTGATCAAAAATCCACAAATCGAAACCCACGATCGACAGTTGGGACAATCACTGAGGTCTACGATTACTTTCGACTTCTCTATGCGCGGGCAGGAAAGGCGCACTGCCCAAAATGCGGTGATCCGGTCTCTAGACAATCAGCACAACAAATTGTCGATCAAATTCTTGCACTTCCTGAATCAACAAAATTTCATGTACTTGCGCCAGTTGTGCGAGAACGCAAGGGAGAATTTCTCGATCTTTGGAGAGATTTCACCACGCAAGGTTTTGCTCGAGTGAGGGTAGATGGAACAGTTTATGGGTTAGATGAAGTGCCTAAATTAAAGAAACAGGAGAAACACACGATTGAAGTTGTTGTCGATCGCCTTGCCGCAAAAGCATCAAGCAAGCAGCGCTTAACGGATTCGATTGAAACTGCGCTTCGGTTAGGCAGCGGCATTGTTTCGCTAGATTTCATAGAACGTGATGAAAAGGCTCCAGATAGGGAGCGGACTTTTAGCGAAAAAATGGCATGTATGAAATGCGGAATCTCCATCGAAGAGTTAGAGCCGCGATCATTCTCTTTTAACTCTCCTTTTGGTGCCTGCGTAGAGTGCACTGGTATTGGAACCAAACTCGAAGTAGATATGGAACTAATTGTTCCCGATGACTCACTGAGCATTTATGAAGGCGCCATTGCACCATGGTCAATGGGGGCAAGCTCAGAGTATTTCCTGCGATTACTAGAAGCGCTCTCAAAAGATATGAGTTTCTCGCTCGATACCCCCTGGAAAAAGCTATCTGTCAAGGTTAAAGATGCGATTCTTAATGGGTATGACTACGAAGTGCATGTGAAGTATAAAAATAGATATGGAAGAGCGCGCCAATACAGCACCGGATTTGAAGGAGTAGTGCCATTTTTAGAGCGGCGCCATGGCGAGACAGAGAGCGAATTTAGTCGCGATCGCTATGAAGCTTTTATGCGCGAAACACCTTGCCCAACTTGCAAGGGCGCCCGCCTCAAGGACGAGATTTTGGCGGTCACTTTGGGGGGCATGAATATCGCGCAACTTTGTGCGTTATCCATCGCTGAGTGCGCCAAGTTCATTAGCAAGCTATCGCTCTCGGCTCGAGAGAAAAAGATTGCTGAGCGAGTTCTTAAGGAAGTAAATGCTCGCTTAGGGTTCTTACTCGATGTAGGACTTGATTACCTCTCTCTTGATAGACCGGCAGCAACTCTCTCAGGAGGTGAAGCGCAACGAATTCGATTAGCGACGCAGATTGGTTCCGGGCTAGTGGGTGTCCTTTATGTGCTCGATGAACCAAGTATTGGTCTGCATCAACGCGATAATCGACGTTTAATCGAAACATTAACGCGGTTACGGGATCTTGGAAATACCTTGATTGTTGTCGAGCACGATGAAGAGACTATTCGTACTGCAGATTGGATTGTTGATATTGGCCCTGGGGCAGGGGAGCATGGTGGTGAGGTAGTTGTTTCTGGTCCATATAGTGAGCTAGTAACGAATCCCAGATCAATGACCGGCGCCTATCTATCTGGTCGAAAAGAGATTGCGATACCTGTAGTGCGTCGTCCAGTGGATCCAAAACGGAAAATAACTATCAAAGGTGCCCGAGAGAATAATTTACAGAATATTGATGTAGATATTCCTCTTGGCACTTTTGTCGCGGTGACAGGAGTTAGTGGATCTGGAAAATCAACTCTTATTAATGAAATTCTGTATAGCGTTCTTGCAAATAAATTAAATGGTGCTCGGATTGTTCCAGGTCGTCATAAAACTATTAGCGGAATTGAAGCCTTAGATAAAGTAGTGCATGTAGATCAATCGCCAATTGGTAGAACGCCTCGATCAAATCCAGCAACGTACACCGGAGTATTCGATAAAGTGCGTGGACTCTTTGCTGAGACTGCTGAGGCGAAAATACGAGGCTATCAGCAAGGGAGATTCTCTTTCAATGTAAAAGGTGGACGGTGCGAAAATTGTTCAGGCGATGGCACAATCACCATCGAGATGAACTTTCTTCCTGACGTATACGTTCCGTGCGAAGTCTGCCATGGCGCACGTTACAACAGGGAAACCTTAGAGGTGCATTACAAAGGAAAGAACATCTCTGAAGTACTCAATATGCCGATTGAGAATGCCTATCATTTTTTTGAGAGCGTTCCAGCGATTGCTCGATATTTAAAAACTCTCTGTGATGTTGGCCTAGGTTATGTCAGATTAGGGCAATCCGCGCCAACGTTATCTGGAGGAGAGGCGCAACGCGTTAAATTAGCAACGGAGTTACAGCGACGCTCAACAGGTAGAACTATTTATGTTTTGGATGAGCCAACGACTGGTCTTCATTTTGAAGATGTCAATAAATTACTTGGAGTTTTGAATAGGCTTGCCGATGGTGGAAATACCGTAGTAGTTATTGAGCATAATCTCGATGTTATTAAAAGCGCCGATTGGGTCATCGATTTAGGTCCTGATGGCGGTTCTCGTGGTGGCTCAATCGTTGCTGAGGGTACACCTGAACAAGTTGCTAAGAACAAGAAGAGTTACACTGGCGAATTTCTTGCCGAAGTTCTACGTAGCGGTGGAAGTCGTGGCTAATCCGGCGACTTATCGCCCAGAAAACATTCCCACCTCACCCGGTGTATATCGCTTTTATAATTCGGCAAATCAAGTTATCTATGTTGGTAAGGCAAAAAATCTTCGCTCCCGTCTTGGTAGCTACTTCCAGGCAAACCTTGATGAGAAAGTCCGAACAATGGTCTGGGAGGCCAACCGCGTTGACTGGACACTTGTCGGCAATGAAATCGAATCGTTACAACTCGAGTACACCTGGATTCAACAGGAAAAACCAAAATACAATGTGATATTCCGCGACGATAAATCATTTCCATATCTGGCAATTACTGTGAAAGATGAAGTCCCTCGAATTTTCGTTACGAGATCGCAACGTAAAGATGGTACAAAATATTTTGGTCCTTATCCCCATGCCTGGGCTCTCAGGGAGTTAACCGAAATATTGCAGAACGTTTTTCCGATTCGCTCCTGTACTAACGGAGTATTTGCACGAGCGGAGCGAACCCAGCGCGCATGTTTACTGGGCTATATCGGAAAATGTGTTGCCCCGTGCGTGTCGAAAGAAGGCGATAATCGATCGCACCATAAAGAACTTGTTGACTCGCTAATCTCTTTTATGAATTCCGATCAGCGCAAATTGAGCGAAGAGATTCGCAAGAAAATGGAGGGGGCTTCTCAAGCAGAAGATTTTGAAAGCGCAGCCAAATTTCGTGATCAGATTGAGGCGCTAGAGAGAATATCAACGAGTAATTCAGTGGCTTTATCACCGGATACAAATGTTGATCTCTTTGCGATCATTTGGGAGGAGATGGGCGGCAAGGCGGCGGTGACGCAGTTTCAAGTTCGTTTTGGAAGAGTTCGTTCGGCACATTCTTGGATTGTTGAATCAGGGGTCGAGGTAGATAAAGCCGAACATCTCAAACAATTGTTAGTGGCGAGATACCTTTCCAAGGATCTGGAGTCAATCGATATCCCATCGGAAATTCTTCTCAATTACACACTTGCTGAAAATAATGTTCTGGAAGAGCTGTTGTCACAGAGAAAGGGTACGAAAGTTGAGATTCGCACTCCACAACGTGGAGATAAACGCGAATTACTTGACTCCGTTGAACGCAATTCTCGCGATGTACTTTTTCGACATTTAACAAAGCGCTCTCAAGATCTGACTACCAGAAACCAAGCTTTGGAAGAGATTCAACGAGCTTTAGGCATGGAGCAACCTCCACTACGTATTGAGTGTTTTGATATAGCAAATATGCAAGGCAGTCAGATTGTGGCATCGATGGTGGTATTTGAGGATGGGCTAGCGAAGAAATCTGATTACCGAAGATTTAGTATTCATAGCGATACGGGTAAGCCCAATGATGTGGCGGCAATGCGCCAAGTGTTAAGTCGACGCCTGGCTCGCCTTGACGAGGAAATTATTGATGAAGCCGAGGTAGATCGAAGCAAAGTTAAATTTGCTTACCCACCTCAATTGATCATTGTCGATGGCGGCAAACCACAAGTAAATGCTGCCGCAGAGGTATTGGCTGATCGCGATATTTTTCTCTGCGGATTGGCAAAAAGATTAGAAGAGGTTTGGTTGCCGCACGCAAAAGAACCAATCATATTTCCCAGAAATAGCGAGGCGCTCTATCTCTTGCAAAGAATTCGAGATGAAGCTCACCGATTTGCCAATACCTACCATCGAAGTAAAAGGTCAAAAGAGGGCCTTGCCTCACTGTTAGAGGAGATTGAGGGACTAGGAGCAATCAGGCGAAAAACTCTCATCGAGCACTTTGGCTCTGTGGCGAAAATTCGAAGCGCTGCGGTGGAGGAGATTTCCACTTTGCCTGGAATCGGGCCAAGAATTGCCGAACATGTCCTAGAGGTGCTCCGCCTTGATGCGACAGCGCTTAATGGGGTTGACACTGAAACTGGTGAGGTTCTTGACAGTAGTGAAAGGCTAGAGCGGGACTAGTTCGCAGCGGAAGAGTAGTTGAGGCTTGAGAGGTGGTGCTGATATGGATGTCGTGATTGTTACAGGGATGAGCGGAGCTGGCCGATCTACAGCGGCACATGTTCTCGAGGATCACCAATGGTACGTGGTAGATAACTTGCCTGCTTCAATGCTCTTTCCACTCGTTGATGAATTACGTAGTGAACGGAAAAAAGTCGCAGTAGTGATCGATGTTCGTAGTAAAGAGTTTACGACCGAACTTTCTGCTGGTGTCTCCGCACTCAGAGCAAACGGGGATAATGTCCGAATTCTATTTTTAGATTCTCACGATGAAGTTCTCGTTAGACGTTATGAGTCGACGCGGCGACCACATCCTCTTCAAGGAGATGATCGAATTGTTGATGGAATTGCGCGCGAACGCGACTTGCTTCGAAATTTACGCGCTGACGCTGAGATTGTTATCGATTCCTCTGCGCTCAACGTGCACCAACTTGCGCTTAAAGTGGACCAAACATTCACTAGCGAAAATGAGCGGGCGTTACATCTTTCCATTCTCTCTTTTGGTTACAAGTATGGAATTCCCTATGATGCTGATTTCATTCTCGATTGTCGATTTATTCCCAACCCGCATTGGGTTCCTGCCCTCCAGCCACTCAGCGGCAAAGAGAAGGCAGTTTCAGATGCGGTGCTTAGCCACGAAGCCACAGAAGACTTCATCTCAGGATTTATCTCTCTCTTTAACTCTGCAAGTACAGGTTTTTTACGTGAAGGTAAGCGCTACATAACAGTCGCTTTTGGTTGTACCGGTGGTCGACATAGAAGTGTTGCCGTTGCTCATGAAGTGGCACGTAGATGTAAGGACGCTGGGATAGATGTCCACTTACAAGACCGGGATGTTGACCGATGAGTGTCGGTAAAGATATTCCTGTTGTTGCCATGGGTGGTGGCCATGGGCTGGCTGCAACGCTCACCGCGCTTCGCGAAATTACCCACGACATCACCGCTTTGGTAACGGTCGCCGATAACGGTGGGTCAAGTGGAAGATTGCGCGCCGAATTTGGCGTTATGCCACCTGGAGATTTGCGGATGGCGTTGGCAGCGCTCTGCTCTGATGATGAATGGGGAAGAGGTTGGGCGCGGGTACTGCAACATCGATTCTCAAGTGAAGGTGAACTCAACGGCCACACCATTGGAGATTCAAGCGCATGTTCGCTCACGCATCGATGCTTCGCTATCGATTGTGAGGGGGCAGAGCGAAGTTGCGCTTGCACGTGGAATTATTGAGAGCGTTCAATTAATTCCAGAAAATCCCCCTACACATCCAGAAGCGCTAGCTGCGATAGCGCGCGCCGAGTGGGTAACTCTTGGTCCAGGCTCTTGGTATTCGAGCGTCTTACCCCACCTCCTTTTGCCAGAAACCCGCGCTGCGCTGGCCAAGACAAGGGCTCGCAAACTGCTGATACTTAATTTGATGGCGCCACATCCGGGGGATGAGGCGGCAGACTTGGCAGCCGCGGCGAGGCTGGAATTTCTCCATAACCACGCGCCCGAGGTGCCCATCGATCTCGTTCTTGCCGACCCGAGTATTCTCTCAACGGAGTTAGCTGAGTATGTCGCTTCGCTGGGTGCGACCCTTGAGGTACGTGATTTAGCCCACGGCCCAACCAGCGACCAACATGACCCAAAAAAGGTAGTTTCCGCACTAACAGATCTGCTCAAGAGTTAGAGGAAGAATCAGAAATGGCGATGACTGCGACGGTTAAAGACGAGTTAAGTCGCCTGGCTATCTCCAAGCCCTGCTGTCGTAAGGCCGAGGTGTCGGCGCTCTTACGTTTTGCAGGTGGACTTCATGTAATGGCAGGCAAAGTTGTTGTCGAAGTTGAGCTTGATACCGCGCAAACTGCACGACGCTTATTAAAAGAGATCTCTGAGGTTTATGGCCATGCGAGTGATTTAAGCGTCCTTACTCCTGGCGGTTTGAGAAAGGGTAGTCGATACGTATTGCGAGTTGTCGAAACTGGAGAGGCCCTCGCGCGACAGACTGGTTTAATCGATGCAAATGGACGACCTGTTCGAGGTTTGCCACCGCAGATAGTTTCCGCGGCAAAATGTGATGCCGAATCTGCGTGGCGTGGGGCATTCTTAGCGCATGGTTCGCTAACTGAACCTGGCCGCTCGTCAGCATTAGAGATTACTGCTCCAGGACCTGAAGCAGCACTTGCGTTGGTCGGGTCTGCGCGGCGTTTAGGAATCACGGCTAAAGCTCGAGAAGTTCGGGGCATAGATCGAGTAGTGGTTCGCGATGGAGATGCAATTGGCGCATTACTTACTTTAATGGGGGCGCACGATAGTTTTCTTGCCTGGGAAGAGCGTCGAATGCGCAGGGAGGTGCGCGCCACCGCCAATCGACTTGCAAATTTTGATGATGCCAATCTTCGTCGCTCGGCGCGCGCTGCAGTTGCAGCATCTGCTCGCGTCCAACGCGCTATCGAAATTCTAGGTGCGGAGATTCCTGATCATCTTTTAGAGGCAGGAAAACTTCGTATAGAACATGGTCAGGCGAGTTTGGAAGAATTGGGTTCGCTCGCAGTACCACCAATGACGAAAGATGCAATTGCAGGTCGGATTAGAAGACTTCTTGCAATGGCTGACAAGAGAGCAGGAGAGATGGGGATACCAGATACCGAATCTGGAATCAGCCCAGATCTGCTCGCGTAATTCACGATACAAACCGGAAGAGAGATAGGCGATGGCAGAGAAAATCAAAGTAGGGGTAAATGGTTTTGGTCGAATCGGAAGGAATTTTTTCCGGGCAATACTCGCTTCGGAGAGCGCCCGACAAAATGTCGAAATAGTTGCTATTAATGATCTCACTGATACCGCGACTCTCTCTCATCTACTCAAATATGATTCGATTCTTGGGCCGCTAGGAAAATCTGTTTCACATACCGAGAACTCGATAACGGTAGATGGAAAAACAATTACTATTTTTGCCGAGCGCGACCCGGGAGCTTTGCCATGGAGCTCAGTTGGCGCTGAAATTGTCATTGAATCTACCGGAATCTTTACCAAGGGTGAACAGGCCAAGAAACATTTAATTGGCGGCGCAAAGAAAGTAATTATCAGCGCACCTGCAACTGATGAAGATGTAACAATCGTCATGGGCGTCAACCATGAGAAATATGATCCAGTTAAACACACCATTATTTCCAATGCTTCGTGTACTACAAATTGTTTAGCGCCTATGGCAAAAGTACTTCAAGATAACTTTGGAATCGAACGTGGCATGATGACCACTATTCACGCTTACACAAATGACCAAGTCATCCTTGATTTTCCACATAAGGATCTTCGTAGAGCGCGCGCGGCAGCTACATCGATAATCCCAAGCAGCACTGGAGCAGCTAAAGCAATCAGCTTGGTCCTGCCTGAGCTCAAAGGAAAAATGGATGGCTACGCGATGAGGGTTCCGGTGCCAGTAGGTTCAGTGACAGATTTGAGCGTTGAACTCTCACACGAAGTGTCAGCAGCAGAGATAAATGCTGCGCTTAAAACAGCGGCAGATGGTGCGCTTAAAGGAATTCTTGAGTACACCGAAGATCCGATTGTCTCTGCAGATATTGTGACCAATCCACATTCCTGCATTGTGGATAGCCAGCTGACTAAGGTAATTGGAAAGAGCGCAAAGGTTGTCGGTTGGTACGACAATGAGTGGGGTTACTCCAATCGGCTAGTGGATCTCACCATCTTTATCGGTCGCTCGCTCTAGTTAATTAACAGAAGCTAATAATGCAAACTCTGGAGTCAATAGATTTCACTGGCAAACGAGTCATACTCCGCTGTGACTTAAACGTTCCACTTGCCAACGGACAGATTACTGACCCGGGGCGAATTCTCGCTTCCCTTCCAACGATTGAGTTGATTAGAAAGAAAGCAGCCTCAATTGTCATCTTGGCACACTTGGGAAGACCCAAAAATGGCTTTGCTCCAGAACTCTCATTGACACCTGTTGCAAATCGCCTCGGAGAACTACTAAAAGATGTTGTTTCATGCGCTACCGATATAGCTGAAGCAAAAAAACTAGCCGCAGCTAGACCTGGAACTGTTGTGTTGCTAGAAAATATTCGTTTCTTTCCCGCTGAAACGAGTAAAGACGAGAGTGAGAGAGTTGCATTTGCCAGAGAGCTATCAACTCTTGGGGAAGTGTATGTCGGGGATGGATTTGGTGCGGTACACCGTAAACATGCATCCGTATATGACTTACCAAAGCTTTTGCCACATTGTGTGGGCAGGTTAATTTACGAAGAAATGCGTATTTTAAATACCCTTGCAACAGATCCTGACCGTCCTTATGGAGTAATTCTTGGGGGCGCCAAAGTGTCTGACAAAATAGGTGTAATTAATAATCTTCTTGATCGAGTCGATATTTTGGCAATCGGCGGAGGAATGGTTTTCACTTTTCTTGCCGCACAAGGCAAGGAAATTGGAAACTCGCTCGTGGATCGCGAGCAAATTCCGCAAGTGCAAGAATTGAGTGTACGTGCAGCGCAACGAGGGGTAAGGCTTTTACTTCCAGAAGATGTTGTAGTGGCACCGAAATTTGCCGCAGATTCGCCCGCGACCGTGGTTTCGGTTGACCAGATTCCAGCGGATCAGATTGGTTTAGATATTGGACCCAAGAGCGCCGCACGATATGCAAAGGAGTTGGAAGATTGCCGGACAGTTTTTTGGAATGGCCCAATGGGAGTATTTGAATTTCCAGCCTTCGCAAATGGAACCAAGGTAATTGCCCAAGCGCTAGCCGAACTTCCTGGCTTAAGCGTCATTGGAGGTGGCGATTCTGCAGCAGCCATTCGCTTACTCGAATTTGATGAAGAGCAATTTGGTTACATATCTACCGGCGGGGGAGCGTCACTTGAGTTCCTCGAGGGCAAAGAATTACCTGGCATCCAAGTATTGGAGAATTGATGAGTAAGAAATCACAGTCGCCCGAGGGGACTCAACCAGCAAAGATGGATGCGGTTGATTCTAGTGAAACTCAAGGTCGCAAACCGCTAATTGCTGGCAATTGGAAGATGAATCTCAATCATATTGAAGCGATTGCAGTGACTCAAAAATTAGCCTTTCTCCTCAATGAGAAAGATTATGAGGCGAGCGATCTCGCAGTCCTCCCACCCTTTGTAGATATTCGCTCTGTGCAGACTTTGATTGATGGCGATCGACTCCAACTTCTCTATGGCGCTCAAGATCTTTCACCATTTCCTGCCGGCGCTTACACCGGAGATATTTCAGGCGCGATGTTGGCAAAACTTGGATGCACCTTCGTTGTTGTCGGCCACTCTGAGCGTCGGGCTCATCATGGCGAGAGCGACACACTTATCAATAGCAAAGTAAAAGCTGCGTTGAGCGCTGGTTTGACACCCATACTCTGCGTTGGCGAAAGCGATGAAATTCGCAGCTCGCAATCACATATTTCCCATGTAACAGAGCAACTCAATAGCGCGCTTGTGGGAATTACTCCCGGACAGGTTAAAAAGATAGTCATCGCATACGAACCAATCTGGGCTATTGGCACCGGAAAGAGCGCAACCCCAGAAGATGCTCAGGAGATGGCAGCCGCCCTTCGAGCGCGTGTTGTGAAGTTGGCAAATGGCCAGATCGCGAACGCCATTCGAATTCTCTATGGCGGCTCGGTGAAAGCCTCCCTTATCAAGGAGATCATGGCCTGCCCAGATGTCGATGGCGTTCTGGTTGGCGGGGCGAGCCTTGATCCTGAGGAGTTCGCCAAAATAGCGAAGTTCCATAAGTTTTAACGGGTATCCTTACCCCCTACCCATAAAGCGTGGATAGTAGGTCTGTAGTAGGAGCGACGATGGTTCTCGGTCTTTCAATCTTTCTCTGCATCCTCAGTCTCTTGATGATTCTGTTGGTCCTGCTCCACAAGGGAAAGGGCAGCGGCCTCTCCGACCTCTTTGGTGGTGGCGTCTCCTCAACATATGGCGGTTCATCGGTCGTGGAGCGAAACCTTGATCGCATCACAATCGTTGTTGGCGGTTTATGGTTTGCATCAATCGTTGCGCTTAGTTTGTTATTAAAGGTTTAATTTCGAAAAGTCATGAGTTGTCAGATTGAAAAGGATTAGAGCGGCGAGTTTAAGGACGAGTTTAAAAACGAGGGAGCGAAAGAATGAGCGGAAGCGCAATTAGAGGTAGTCGCGTTGGGGCCGGACCCATGGGTGAGGCTGAGCGCGGCGAGGCGATTGCTCGCTTTCGGATCTCATATTGGTGTGCAAATGGCCACGAAACCCGCCCTTCATTTGCCGATGATGGTTCGGTTGCGCCACCTGATGAGTGGGATTGCCCTAGATGTGGATTTCCGGCAGGTCGCGATAAATCCAATCCACCTAAGCCAGTTAAAAATGAACCATATAAGACTCATCTCGCCTACGTTAAAGAGCGCCGCTCTGCAACTGAAGGCGCAGCAATTTTAGAGGAAGCGCTTAAAAAGCTTCGCGGAGAGATTGAGTAACTTTCGCCAATTCGCTCCAGTGCAAATTAATGTAAATCGCATCTCGACCTGCTTCTCTTAGCGCCGCGAAATCTCCAAGCGCTTGTGCTGTGCGAAGTTGGTTGAACGTGTAGGGCTCGTCGGGTATTACATAATCTCCATCTGAATTAATCGTGAGAATAATAAATGTGCCGTTATCTGGCCCACCTTTATGGCATTGCCCGGTGGAGTGAAGGTAACGCGGGCCAAATCCAAGCGAGATTCGCTCTGGCAACGCGCGCTCAAGGGTTTCTCGAAATTCATCAATCTGTGCGCGCGCGCTGCTATCTCTCATCGGAGTGAAGGCGAGTAGAGCGAGATAGTGATTTCTATCTTTGCCGAGTTTCTTAAGAATCTTGCTTACGGCATGGGTAGCTTCTACCGCTGAATCAATCGCACTAACTTCACTCGATTCTACTTTTGAATGAGAAATCAATGCGGCAAGAGCATTATTAGTTGCCTCCTTTGCGCTGGAAACATTTGGCTGATCAAAGGCATTAACACCAAGAGCGGCACCCAATAGCGCTGTCGTCCACTCCCACAGATAAAAACTTCCTCCCAAAGGAGCCTTGAAAGAGTCAGCAACAGCAGGTGCGCTCATCGCATTGAAATGGGCTGAGACTATTGGCGTGATTCCGATTCCATCTTTACCAGTTGATTCTGCAATAAGTTGTTCAATCCAGTCACTTAGGGGATTTACGGGTAACTGAAGAAATGGTTGGTGCGCCAAAATTTCCTTAGCCAAAACTATCGCTGGGTTAGTCGAGCCTGAATTATGAGCATTAATAATTTCTGCCTTCATATCAGCTCCATCATCAAGCAGTTCTGCGCAATCGATTCCGAGCAAGGCGCTGGGTAAAAGTCCAAATATCGAGAGCGCGCTAAAGCGCCCACCCACGTGGGCGTCACCGCCGAAAAACCTCACGCCATGTTCGCTAGCCCAATCCTCAAGTGGCGAACCTGGATCCGAGATGACCACAACGTGATCAGATAGCGGAAGAGTTGCATCGTGGATTCTTTTCACGATTGCCTTGAGGTGCGAAAGCGTTTCGATGGTTTGACCAGATTTTGACGAGATGACAAAAATGGTTTGCGAGGGATCAGGATCGAGTGCGTTCCTCACATCAACAGGATGGGTTGAATCAAGAAGTATTAGCTCGCGGTTATTTTGGATTGCAATCACTTCAGGCGCTAACGATGAGCCGCCCATCCCGGAGAGCACAATTCTGGTTAAGTGGTTACTTCGCGCCCATGCTGCAAGTGCATCCAGAGCTGGTAGTAGATGGCGAGAATTTTCTGGAAGATCTATCCAACCCAATCGCTCGCGAGCTGTTGCGCGGGCAGCCGATCCCCACAACGTTTCATCTTTCTCCGCAAGTCGTTTACTCGCATCGTTAAGTGAGAGAGTCATAGTTGAGCCGTGATTGTATTTATGAGCGCTTCCCAGGCATCGTTAAATTTCGCAATGCCATCGCGTTCAAGTTCATTCACCACCGCATCGTAAGAGATGCCTAGCTCGGATAATTCCGCAAATACTTTATGGGCTTCGATATAACTACCCGCAATTGTATTTTTCACTTCACCATCGAATTCTTTAGCGGCGTAAATTGTGCCCTCTGGCATGGTGTTGACTGTGTCCGGCGCTAGTAACTCCACCACATATTTCGCTGGGTGGTATGCCTTATCTTTCACTCCAGTTGATGCCCAGAGTGGGCGTTGTACGGCGCCACCCACTTCTGCAATTTTTTTCCAGCGATCAGTTGCAGTGACCTCTTCAAAAATCTGATAGGCCAAGCGCGCATTTGCTACCGCAGCGCTACCGCGCAATTGGTTAGCCCGTGGGTGATTTAGTTGATCAAGAATTGGGTCGATGGCCGAATCCACTCGACTAACAAAGAAGGATGCCACGGATTGAATGCCATCTAGTGAACTGCCATCAGCTAATCGCGCCTCTAGTCCGTGTAGGTATGCCATTAATACTTCACGGTAACGCTCCAGGGAAAATATCAATGTCACGTTGACGGATATTCCCTCACGTATCAACGTTGTGATCGCTGGCAACCCAGCCTTTGTCGCAGGCACTTTGATAAATAGGTTCTTTCGGTCAACTTCACGCCACAACTCCCGAGCCTGAACAATTGTCTCGCGCTCTTCGTGTGCCAACCTCGGATCAACTTCGATACTTACTCTGCCATCAACTCCAGAGGTACTCTCAAAGATATCGTGAAGCTGATCACATGCTAGTCGGACATCTTCTGTGGTAATTAGTCGAATCGCTTCATCGGCACTTTTGCCACGGAGCATTGCTATCGCTTCGGAATATGTTTGGGCATCTTTAAGCGCGTTGGCAAAGATTGCTGGATTAGTAGTTACGCCAACAACGTGAGCGCTCTGGGTTAAGTGGACTAGAGATTTTTCAGGTGCAAGTTCGGTATTGATAAGGCGTGAACGAGATAAATCATCGAGCCAGACCGAGGTTCCCAACTGGGAAATCTGTGCTAAAGCCGAAGTCATAGGCAAAGGTCTCGCTACTTGCTACCTGTTGCAGCGAGTGATTTCTTCATCAAGGCGAGAATATTCTCTGGAGTAAAACCATATTCTTTAAAGAGTTCCGGTCCGGAGGCCGAAGCTCCAAAATGTTCGAGAGAGAGTATTTCGCCCGAGCTGCCCACATATTCCCGCCAACCCATCCCAACTCCTGCTTCTACGCTAACGCGCGCTGCTATCGATCGGGGGAGAACGCTCTCTCGATACTCGCTGCTCTGTTGGTTAAACCATTCCAGGCATGGGGCGCTGACAACTCGAAGATTAAGCCCCTGGGTAGCGGCAAGATCTGCAGCGGTCATTGCCAGCGCAACTTCTGAACCAGTGGCGATGATGATGCCATCGGGAGTCTTGGCAGGTTCATGAAGAATGTATGCGCCTTTACCTACACCGTCCGCGTCGGCAACTTCACTTCGATTAAATACGGGCAAATTCTGGCGCGATAGCAAGAGGGCTGCTGGAGAATTTCGAGTAAGAATCTCTCGCCATGCAACTGCCACTTCATTGGCATCAGCGGGACGAATTACGGCAAAGCCTGGAATGACTCGCAGGGCTGCGGTATGTTCAATTGGTTGATGTGTTGGACCATCCTCACCAAGGCCAATTGAGTCGTGGCTCCAGATAAAAGTCACCGGCAGCTTCATCAACGCAGCTAATCGAGCTGCTGGTCGCATGTAATCGCTAAAGACTAGGAAAGTTCCACCAAAGATTCGCGTTCCACCATGGAGCGCGATGCCATTCATTAGCGAACCCATTGCATGTTCACGGATGCCAAAGTGGATTATCCGGCCATAGGGATTCTCGGGAAGAAAATCTCCGCCACCTTCGATTGTGGTGTTATTGCTCTCGGCGAGATCTGCAGATCCTCCCCAAAATTCTGGAAGAAGTGCGCCGATTTTCGCGATTGTGTCGCCTGATGCTTTACGGGTAGAGAGCTCTTTTTCATGAGAAAACTCCGCGCGAATCTCCTTGAGGATAGATTCGTTAATCGCTCCTGATTCCATTCGGTCGAGAACTTGCGCTCGCGCTGGATGCGCTTTTCGCCACGCAGAATATTGCACCATCCACTCTTGATGAAGAGCTGCGCCGCGCTCGCTGACTTTTCTCACGTGCGTCAGGACCTCATCCGGCAATTGGAAATCCTCTTCAGGGTTTAATCCAAGAGCCACTTTTGTTGCCGCAACTTCATCTTTTCCGAGCGCCGCTCCGTGAGATTTAGAGGATCCCTGTAAGGCTGGAGCTGGCCAAGCAATGACACTTTTGAGGCGGATCAGCGTTGGTTTCTCTGCTTGAGCGCGCGCCGCTTCGAGCGCGAGATGTAGCGCTTGGATATCAACGCTGCCATCAGTTGCGGTATTTACATTGAGTACATTCCAGCCGTAGGCGCGATAACGTGCATCGACATCTTCTCTAAAGGCCAGGGAGATATTTCCTTCAATGGTGATGTCGTTATCATCATAAATGACAATCAAGTTATGAAGCTTCTGTAAACCAGCAAGTGAGGAAGCTTCAGCGCTCACACCCTCTTGTAAATCTCCATCTGAGGCGAGGACATAGATGTAATGATCAAAAATACTTTTATTCTTCGGCGCATCGGGATCTAACAATCCTCGTTCATAGCGCGCAGCCATCGCCATTCCGACGCCGTTGGAGATGCCTTGTCCTAGCGGACCTGTTGTAGTTTCAACTCCGACTGTGTGTCCATACTCCGGATGACCTGGAGTTCTTGAACCCATTTTTCGAAAGCTCTTTAAATCTTCAAGCACTAATCCATAACCAGAATAGAGAAGCTGGGTATACAAAGTTAATGATGAATGTCCGCATGAAAGAATGAATCGATCGCGCGCAACCCACTTGGGATCGTTGGGATTGTGTCGCAAATGCTTTTGAAAGAGTAGATATGCAGCTGGCGCAAGCGCCATTGCCGTGCCTGGATGGCCATTGCCGGCGCGTTGAACCGCATCAGCGGCGAGCGCCCGCCCGTAAACAATTGCTCGGTTATCTAACTCCACCCAATCGGGGATTGTTATTGAGCTATTGGTGCGCCTTGGATTGGTTATCGAAGTAGACACATTGCGACCCTATCTAAAGCACTTAGGAGCGCGCGGGAGCAACTCGCCCAAAACCGTTTGACCTAGCCGGTAAGGCTCTTGGGCGACCCGAAAGCGCTGGCGCGAATCGCATGGCGAACCAGGGCGCTCCAGAGAATAGCTACGCCAACAAGGTGGGCCATTACGAGCAGCTCGGGTACTCCCGTGAAGTATTGGATATAGCCAATCGCTCCTTGCGCCAAAGTAATGGTGAGAAGTATTCGGGCCTCTTTCGTCCGTGCAGATTTCATCGTTTCATCATCCACAACGGGCGCAAAATGGAGCAACAATAAATACGCGACGAGAAGGCCGATAAATGCAATGACGAAATCGGCATGGAGCCACGCTACGGTGCGAATTTCGAAACCAAATCGAGGTGCGGCTACATCTCCTGCGTGCGGACCACTACCGGTAACAACGATTCCCAAAGTGATCACTATCAATCCAAGGAGAAGTAAGCCACGAACGATATTCCGGGCGACAGGAGCTACCTCGCCTCGACTGGGGTATCTCTTGGCGCGCTCTCCTAGTGAAACTGCGCCGGCAATCAGAGCGATAGAGAGAATGAAATGGGAGCCAACTGCAGCGGGATGTAGTTTGGTGAGAACAGTTATCCCACCAACGACCCCTTGACCGAGAATTCCGAGAATTTGTAGCGCAGCAAGAAGGCGTAGGTCTTTACGTTTACTTCGAATAACGGCAATTAGCGTTGCGACCGCTATTGCAAAGAGGAGGAAGGTTAGGAGTCTATTGATAAATTCGATCCAGATATTAAGCGGATCTTCTGCCTGGTGGGGCGAGGGGAGGAAGGAGCCCGGGGCGCATTCAGGCCAGGTAGGACACCCCAACCCCGATTTAGTTAATCGGACAGCGCCACCAGTGACGACAAGCGCTGATTGGGCGACCACGAGGGCTCGGGTGAGGAGAACGAGTGCTCTACTGACCAATGTCGTCGTCATAAGCGTGGAGCCTAGTCGAGCCGACTCTCTCATGAGCCTTCGTAAGTGGCAGCGAGTAGCGAATTACGACACAATATCGTTGTGAAATTAGCTACCCCTGAGATCAAGACCCGAGAGGCGATAGCTCGCTCCATTTTGGAGAATGGCCCCTCGAGCACCCTTACCCTCTCAGAGAGATTAGGGATTACCCCAGCGGGAATTCGCCGCCATCTCGACGCGCTCGTTGACGAAGGCATCATTGAAGCGCGCGAACCGCGAGTCAGTTCAAAAAATATTGGCCGCGGACGACCTTCCAAAGTTTTTGTGATGACAGATTTAGGAAGAGCATCTTTCGAGCACTCTTACGATGACTTAGCAATCTCCGCGCTTCGCTTCATCGCGCAAAGCGAGGTAGCCATCTCAGGCCTTGAGGGAGTGAGCGCTTTTGCTCGCGCTCGAGCTGAAGACATGGAGCGCAAGTTCCACATGCAACGGAAATCAAAAGCGCCATCACAGTCAATTGATCTCTCACCAAATGCGCTCGCCGAGTTTCTCACCGCTGAAGGGTATGCGGCAAACGTTCACAACGTGCCGATTGGTGTTGAGCTCTGTCAACATCACTGTCCTATCGCCCACGTTGCAGCGGAATTCCCTCAACTCTGCGAGACCGAGACTGAAGTTTTTGCAAAAATTCTTGGAACACATGTTCAACGTTTGGCAACTATCGCACATGGGGATGGTGTCTGCACCACAGTTATTCCAAAGAACAAGATCGACGTCAAAGTTAAAACCAGCACTAAAACCGGCAAGACAACCAGAGAGCTAGAGGGGTAACCGCATGAGCGCAACTACACATCCAGAGTTAGAAGGAATTGGTAAGTATCAATATGGTTGGTCGGATGCTAATGATGTCGGCGCGAACTCTCGTCGTGGCCTTAATGAAGAAGTGGTTCGGGATATCTCTGCAAAAAAGAGTGAGCCAGAATGGATGCTCAATCTCCGCCTAAAGGGCTTATCGCTCTTTGGGAAGAAGCCGATGCCCGAGTGGGGCTCTGATTTATCAGGAATTAAATTTGATGACATCAAATACTTCGTTCGTTCAACAGAGAAACAAGCAACCTCATGGGAAGAGTTGCCTGATGATATTAAAAATACTTATGACCGCCTTGGAATACCAGAAGCTGAAAAGAATCGACTCATTGCTGGCGTTGCTGCGCAATATGAATCAGAAGTCGTCTACCACTCAATTCGGGAAGATCTTGAAGCGCAGGGAGTGCTCTTTTTAGACACCGACACCGCTCTTCGCGAACATGAAGATATTTTTAAAGAGTATTTCGGCACCGTTATTCCAGTTGGAGACAATAAATTCGCTGCACTGAATTCCGCTGTCTGGTCAGGTGGCTCCTTTGTTTATGTCCCCAAGGGCGTTCATGTCGAAATTCCACTCCAGGCCTATTTCCGTATTAATACCGAAAACATGGGGCAGTTTGAACGTACGCTCATCATCGCTGACGAAGATTCTTATGTGCACTACGTAGAGGGATGCACTGCACCGATCTACTCTTCTGACTCGTTGCACTCTGCAGTAGTAGAGATCATCGTGAAGAAAAATGCACGAGTTCGGTACACAACGATCCAAAACTGGTCAAACAATGTCTACAACTTGGTAACTAAACGAGCGGTTTGCCAAGAGGGTGCGACTATGGAGTGGATCGATGGAAATATCGGTTCCAAAGTGACGATGAAGTATCCAGCTGTCTTCCTCATGGGAGAGCATTCCAAAGGTGAGACGCTCTCCATCGCCTTTGCTGGTGAAGGTCAACATCAAGATGCAGGAGCAAAGATGGTGCACGCGGCGCCACACACCTCCTCAACGATTATCAGCAAATCCGTGGCCCGTGGCGGTGGCCGAACTTCTTACCGCGGACTCGTTAAAGTGGAGGAAGGGGCGCATCACTCAAAGAGCACGGTGAAATGCGATGCCCTTTTAATTGACACTATTTCCCGTTCAGATACTTATCCTTATGTTGATGTTCGTGAAGATGACGTCCAAATGGGGCACGAGGCAACAGTTTCCAAAATCAGCGATGATCAACTTTTCTATTTAATGTCGCGTGGCCTCTCTGAAGATGAGGCAATGGCGATGATTGTGCGCGGATTCGTTGAGCCAATCGCGCGAGAACTTCCGATGGAATATGCACTTGAGCTAAACCGACTCATTGAATTGCAAATGGAAGGAGCAGTCGGTTAATGACAACTGCGCAATTAACGTTACCTACCGGCCGAGAAGAGGCGTGGCGATTTACTCCGCTATCGAAAATTATTGGGTTACTTGATGGCAGTGTGGATGTTGGCTCGAGCCTTGTTAGTAATGTTTCGGCGCCTAATGGTGTAAAAGTTTCAAACGATTCAGGATCTTCGCCAGTAATCGCTCCAGAGGATTTTGCGGCCGCTACTGCCATTAATAAGGCTGAGAATTTATTGTCTGTAGAAATTCCAGCAGATGAGCGCGTTTCCGAACCAGTAGTTATTGATCGAGCAGGCGCTTCACTCGCCCAGACAAATTACGAGAGAATTTCAGTGAAAGCTGGTCGACATTCTCAAGCCACGGTAATTATTCATAATTCAGGTTCAACTCTTCTCTCTGAAGATATTGAGATCGAATTAGCCGAAGGAGCCCACCTCACTTTTATCTCACTTCAAGAGTGGGAAAACGATGCAACGCACTTAGGTCGCCATCAGGCAATTATCGGGAAAGATGCGAAACTCACTTTGATTGAGGTAACCCTTGGCGGCGCAACAGTTCGACTTCTACCGCGCGTTAATTTCTTAGCAACTGGCGGTGAGGTCGATGCATATGGTCTTTATTTTGCTACAAGTGGACAACACCTTGAGCATCGAGTGCATGTCGAGCATGACAAACCACATTGCCGATCTCGAGTCACGTACAAAGGTGCGCTACTAGGTGAATCAGCTCGTACAGTTTGGTTTGGTGATGTTGCAATTCGTCCAAGCGCTGTGGGGACAGACACCTACGAGCTCAATCGAAATCTCTTACTCTCTGATGGCGCGCGCGCTGATTCAGTTCCCAATCTTGAAATTGAAACTGGCGAAATCGTTGGCGCCGGTCACGCGAGCGCGACCGGAAGATTTGATGACGATCAGCTCTTCTATCTCATGTCACGGGGTATTCCATCAACGGAAGCTCGTCGATTGGTGCTACGCGGATTCTTTGCAGAGCTCTTACGAAATATCAAAATTGACACCATTGAAGAGCGCTTGATGGCCCGAATTGATCGCGAGCTCTCGCAGGTGCATGTATGACAGCGACATTTGCGAAGAGTGAACTAACTCCAGGTGTTCCAAAATTGGTGATGGTTGAGGGAACTCCAGTCTGCGTGGCCCTCTTTGAAGAGCGCGTTTATGCGATATCCGATACCTGCACTCACTCCGAGGCATCATTGAGTGAGGGTGAGATGGATGGCCCACTTATTGAATGTTGGCTTCACGGGGCGCAATTTGATATTCGAACTGGCGCAGTAGCAACGCCGCCAGCGACTGCTCCTGCAACAACTTTTCACGTCAACATCGATGGTGATGAAGTCACCGTGACAAAGAACTAGAGAACACGAGAGAACACGAGAGAACACGAGAGAACACGAGAGTGGGGCCAAATGGCTCGGGGAAATCAACCCTTGCATACTCCATCGCGGGTCACCCTAAGTACACAATCACAGACGGCAGCGTCACGCTTGATGGCGTTGATGTCCTGGAAACGAGCGTAGATGAGCGTGCGCGAGCCGGGCTCTTCCTTGCGATGCAGTATCCCGTTGAGGTGCCCGGAGTTTCTGTCTCTAATTTCTTACGCACTGCAGCGACCGCGGTACGAGGTGAGGCGCCAAAAGTTCGGACATGGGTCGGTGAAGTGAAGGATGCGATGAGCGCTTTGGGAATGGATCCAGCGTTCTCCGAGAGAAATGTTAATGAGGGATTCTCTGGTGGCGAGAAGAAGCGCCATGAAATTCTCCAAATGGAACTCTTACAGCCAAAGATTGCGATTTTGGATGAGACTGATTCCGGTCTAGATGTTGATGCCTTACGAATTGTTTCTGAAGGCGTCAACCGGATTAAGGCAAAGAGCGATGTTGGAGTGATGCTTATTACTCACTACACCCGAATTCTTCGCTACATCAAGCCAGATTTTGTTCATGTCTTCGCCGGTGGGCGAATCGTGGAGCAAGGTGGAGCTGAGCTCGCCGACCGTCTTGAGGCGCAAGGCTATGCGGAGTACACCCGAAACTAATGGCTTCTTTCGATGTCAATGGGGTGCGAGAGGATTTTCCAATTCTCTCGCGGTTAGTGCGCAACGGAAAGAAATTGGTTTATCTCGATAGCGGCGCTACTTCGCAAAAACCGCGACAGGTGGTCGATGCTGAGCGTGATTTTTACTTTCAGCACAATGCGGCGGTACATCGAGGAGCACATCTTCTCGCCGAGGAAGCAACCGATGCATTCGAAGGCGCTAGAGGCACTGTCGCCAAATTTCTTAACGTTGCAAGCGATGAAATTGTCTTTACGAAAAGTGCGACCGAATCGTTAAATATCATTTCATACGGGTTCTTGAACTCGAGCGTTGGCAAGGTGAAAGCAAACTCTCCATTTTGCATTGATAAACGACATAACATTGTGGTGTCGGAGCTAGAACACCATGCCAATCTCTTGCCATGGCAACATTTAGCTGAATCCACCGGAGCGCAGTTGCGCTGGTTCTCTGTCACTCCCGAGGGTCGCCTCGATTTATCAAACCTCGAAGAGTTAATCGATGAGAACACTTCCGTGGTAGCGCTTACCCATCAATCTAATGTAACCGGTGCAATTACCAACCTGATGCCTATCACCGCGCAGGCTCGACGTTACGGGGCGATAATTGTTCTGGATGGGTGCCAATCGGCACCGCATATGAAGGTAGATATTCCAGCACTTGATATTGATTTCTTTGCATTCTCGGGGCATAAAGCTCTTGGCCCTACTGGTGTGGGAGTGCTATGGGGTCGAAGCGAGTTGTTAGCGCAGATGCCACCGATGCTCACCGGCGGTTCGATGATTGAAAGCGCCACCATTACCACGGCACAATATGCGCCCCCACCGAAACGATTTGAGGCTGGCGTTCCAAATATGGCGCAAGCAGTTGGATTGGGTGCGGCCATTGATTACCTCGAATCGATCGGCATGGAACAAGTATTTAGGCATGAAGAAGCGCTCACTGAGCGCGCGATAAAAGGTCTATTGAATATTCCTGGAGTTGAAATTGTTGGACCAAAAGAGATGAAAGAGCGTGGCGGAGCAATTTCGTTCACAGTTGCCGGAATTCACCCACATGATCTCGGTCAAGTACTTGATGATCAGGGGATTGCAGTGCGCACTGGCCATCATTGTGCGTGGCCACTAATGCAGGCCCTAAAAGTGCAAGCGACTACTCGTGCGAGTTTTTATTTGTACAATACTGCTGATGAAATTGATCAATTGATTTCGGCAGTTATTGACGCCAAGAAATTCTTTAGGGTTTAAGAGGTCTTAAAAAAATATGAGCCTTGAATCCCTATATCAAGAAATCATTCTTGATCACTATAAAAATCCCCATCACAAGTTACTCCATGCCCCTTATAGCGTTGAAGTTCACCACAACAATCCAAGCTGTGGTGATGAAGTCACGCTTCGACTCTCCGAGAGCGGCGGAGCCGTTGAAGCGATTTCTTGGGATGGTGTTGGGTGTTCAATTTCCCAGGCGAGCACATCGATTATGTGCGACTTAGTATCAGATAAAAAGATTGAAGAGGCCCTGGAATTAGAACGGTTATTTCTTGAGCTAATGCAGAGTAAAGGGAATTTTTCTGGTGATGTTGAGGTTTTAGAGGATGCGGTGGCGCTCACTGGGGTCGCCAAGTATCCAGCTCGAGTAAAATGCGCTTTACTGGGTTGGATGGCTTTCCGTGATGCAGCGCTCCGTAACCAAGGGTAACGAGCACAGAAAGAACAGAGAGAACAGAGAGAACAGAGAGAGTGGGAGAGTAGATGAGTACGTCGATAGATGACCTCACCGAGGCGATGAAAGATGTTGTCGACCCTGAATTAGGTATCAATGTTGTCGATCTTGGTCTGGTATATGGCATTACTGTGGATTCCTCAAATATTGCCGTTCTTGATATGACGCTCACTTCTGCCGCATGTCCACTTACCGATGTCATTGAGGATCAAACCAGACGGGCCCTCGATGGACTTGCTGATGATGTTCGGATCAATTGGGTATGGATGCCACCCTGGGGTCCAGACAAGATCACCGAGTCAGGTCGCGAACAGCTTCGCGCACTTGGCTTTACCGTTTAGCAATTAAATTTGCTGCAACTTCGGAGTTTTAAATGACGATGCAAGCGCCGTGGATGATGTATCGCTCCATGACACAAGATCAATCAGTCAAGAATACAAAGCTCAAAGCCGGGACGCTTAAACGAATTATCTCCTTTGCAACTCCATATAAAAAAGCAGTAACTTTTTTTCTAGTCACTGTCGTAATTGACGCGGTTTTAGTTATCACTACTCCACTCTTGCTATCCCGACTTATCGATGATGGCGTGATTCCAAAAAATGGAACATTAGTGACGGCTATTGCGCTGGCAATTGCCGCGCTCGCCATCCTCGATGCCATAATGAGCATCGTGGGCCGCTGGTTTAGTTCACAAATCGGTGAAGGGCTAATTTTCGATTTACGTTCTAAAGTATTTGAACATGTGCAGCGCCAATCCATCGCCTTCTTCACTCGAACTCAAACTGGCGCGTTGATTTCTCGTCTGAATTCAGATGTTATTGGTGCACAGCAGGCCTTTACTTCGACTTTAGCTGGCGTCGTGTCAAATGTGCTATCGCTTCTTTTGGTGCTTGGTGCGCTTTTCTACCTCTCTTGGCAAATTACTTTCATCTCACTCATTCTGGTTCCACTTTTCTTGCTGCCTTCTCGGATGATGGGGCGCAAGATTCAAGAACTCACTCGTGACTCCATGAATGGAAATGCCGAGATGTCCGGCATGATGACTGAGCGCTTTAATGTAAGCGGTGCGCTCTTGGTCTCCCTGTATGGAAACTCAAAAAGTGAAAGCGCTTCATTTCGAAGCAAGGCGCGAAAAGTCGCTGATTTTGGCATCAAAATTGCCCTCGCGAATCGAATCTTTTTTATTGGACTCACTCTGGTGGCATCTATTTCAACGGCTATTGCCTATGGTCTGGGCGGACACCTTGCAATTTCGGGAACAATCTCAGTAGGTAAATTGCTTGCAATCGCAGCGCTCTTGGCGCGCTTGTATGGTCCATTAACTGCACTTTCTAATGTTCGAGTAGATGTGATGACTGCTCTTGTTTCATTTGAACGAGTTTTCGAAGTTCTCGATCTTGAGCCAATGGTGACCTCGCCTAGTAATCCAAAGTCGCTACCTTTCAAGACTGAATTAACTTTTTCGAATGTTAATTTTTCCTATCCCAAAGGGTCCGAGGTATCGCTCGCTTCACTTGAAGTTGTCGCAAAACCTGATTTAGCCCCGAGCGAACAGATTCTCTCCAATATTGATTTCTCTGCTGGCGAAGGTGAGATGGTGGCTTTGGTTGGTCCATCTGGCGCAGGAAAAACGACAATCATCTCTTTAATTCCAAGGTTGTATGACGTGACCAGTGGGAAGATTTCTATTGGTGGAGTTGATGTTAAGGATTTAGAGCTCTCTGTACTTCGCCAAACGGTGGGCGTGGTCACCCAAGATGCCCATCTTTTTCATGACACTATCGAAGGGAATCTTCGTTATGCCAAACCAGATGCAACGTATGAACAATTAGAAAGAGCATGCACTCTTGCTCAAATTTGGGATTTAGTGACCTCTCTGCCCGAAGGTCTAGGAACAATGGTCGGAGAGCGAGGCTATCGATTATCGGGTGGCGAGAAAGCTCGGCTAGCAATCGCCCGCCTAATTCTCAAAGATCCGAAAATCGTCCTACTTGATGAAGCTACGGCTCATTTAGATACTGAGAACGAAGCGTTAGTGCAAGCTGCCTTTAAAGAGGTTTTGAAGAATCGAACGAGCATAGTTATCGCCCACCGACTTTCCACCGTTCGAGAGGCTGATCAAATATTAGTTTTGGATCAAGGTCAGATCATCGAGCGCGGCAAACATGAGGAGCTTCTCCAGCACAAGGGCCTATACAACGAGCTTTATCAACGCCAGTTTTCAGAGTAAGCGTTCGCCTCGGTAGAGAGCGATTCGAGTGCCAGCGATCAACAGCGTAAATAGCCACCATTGGATTGCATAAGCAAGGTGTGGCCCTTCACCCGGGGGAGTTAGTGGCGCAATTTGTAATGTTGAATTCTCTGATTTGGAACTCGATGCAAGGCTTTCTTTCTGTAGCTTTAAATAGAGGAAGAAAGTTTCCCCGGAGAAAGTTTCCTGTAAAGATCTCTCATCAATTCTGCCGATTCGCGGCGCAGGGAGAGCGAAAAGCGCTCCGCGAGATTGTGATACTTCATCATACGTTTTAAGAATTCCAGAAATAGTAATTTCGCCCGATCGTGGCAGTGGGATGGGCGTGCTAGCCGATGCGCTATTACTTGTCTCCATCCATCCTCGGTCGACCCAGATTGGTGGAATATTTTTATCAGATGGAATGAAGAGTGAGAGAACTTCAAGGCCATAGCGATCTTGGAAATAATGACCACGAAAGAGCGCTTGCTTTTCGGGCTCATATTTCCCCGCGATGGTTACTTTCATCCATGCTTCGGCGCTCTTTTGATTTTTTTCGCTGAGGGGGATTGGTTTAGTTGATAACCCCATGGTTATTTTTTGAGTTAACTCATGGCGCAATTGATATCTTTCAAATTGCCAGATGCCAAGTTTTACGCAGAGGGCCATTGCTGCTAAACAAGCTAACGTAAAGAGCAGGGAGCTCGCTCTACTCTTGCCAGTGCTATCGCTGGCGCTAGGGCGTTCCCGGTCGCTCTTCTTTTTTCTCACGCTCAATAGTAGAGCCACCGATCGCACGTCGATTAAATCGACCAAGGGATTCCGGTCGAAGGATTGTCTCTCGCCCCGCGTTGGCAACAATTACTGCGATATACGGCACGATTACTGCGCCGGCAAGGGTGAACCAGCGCCATGGATTAGGTAGGAAAATCGTGGCGATAAAACATGCGGTACGGAACATCATCGAATAGAAGTAGCGAATCTGACGAGCCCGTTGATCGACCGTGAGCGAGGGCTGTGCATCGGTGATGGAATGAACTTCGCCCTCATTTTTCGCCATAGCGCTACGGTAGAGAGAAATCTCTCCACTCGCATTATTTATTAGGTATTTTTCCCGTCGTTACGCGCTAGTAGCCAATTTACGAGATACCTTTGAGGTGTGGGAGAGGTTACCCGGACGCCAAGAGTTGTCTTTATTACAGGGGGCAATCGCGGTATTGGCGCGGCAATCGCCAAGCGCTTTGCGGATGCTGGAGATCGAGTGATTATTGGCCATCGAACTCAGAGCCCGCCTGATTTCTCAGCGAAAATCACCTCCATCAATGTTGATGTAAAAGACTCCGCAACGCTAGATCTGGCATTTGCTGCAATTGAGGAGGCTGTTGGACCAGTCGAAATTCTCGTTGCAAATGCTGGCATCACACGTGATAACTTGATTTTACGGATGAGCGATGAAGATTTCGATGAGGTGAGTCAGACAAATTTTGGCGGGGCCTTCAAGACCGCAAAACGTGCAGCCAAAGGAATGCTCAAGTTAAAACGTGGTCGAATAATTTTTATCGGATCAGTTGTTGGCTTATTAGGTAGCGCTGGCCAAAGTAATTACGCAGCGACCAAGTCGGCACTTGTTGGTCTTGCCCGTTCGCTTGCGCGTGAACTCGGGTCGCGAAGTATTACCGCTAATGTAATTGCACCTGGTTTTGTAGAGACCGACATGACGCACGCGCTGAGTGAAGAGCGTAAAAATGAGATTGCATCGGCAATACCTTTGGGTAGATTTTCTACCCCCAGCGAGATAGCTGATGTGGCATTTTTCCTCGCCTCAAACGGAGCAAGTTACATCACTGGAGCGGTAATTCCAGTGGATGGCGGACTAGGAATGGGACATTAATGAGTACTAGTAATGGATTAGTGCAGGGCAAGAGCTTTCTTGTTACCGGAGTGTTAACAGATCAATCAATCGCCTTTCATATTGCGCGTTTGATTCAAGAAGAGGGTGGCGAGGTAGTTCTCTCCTCTTTTGGGCGTGCGATGAGTATCACCCAGCGAATCGCTGGTCGGTTACCGAAAAACGCTCCCATCATTGAATTAGATGTAACTAATGCTGAGCACCTTAACCGACTGAAAAATTTGATCCAAGAACATCACCAGAAATTAGATGGAGTTGTTCACTCAATTGGCTTTGCTCCCGAGAGCGCTCTGGGTGGAAATTTTCTTAACACAACATGGGATGATGTTTCGGTTGCGCTCCATGTTTCTGCGTATTCGCTTGCTTCATTAACAATGGCGACAAAAGATTTAATGAGTAGTGGCGGCTCGGTGGTTGGCATGGATTTTGACGCAACCGTTGCCTGGCCACAATACGATTGGATGGGTGTTGCTAAAGCTGCGCTTGAATCGACCACTCGTTACTTGGCGCGCGATCTTGGGAAAGAGAACATCCGGGTCAATCTCATCGCTGCCGGTCCAATTAAAACTATGGCTGCAAAATCGATTCCCGGTTTTGCCGAGTTTGAAAATGTGTGGAATTCGCGAGCGCCATTGTCTTGGGATATCTCTGACCCAATTCCCGCCGCTAAGGGGGCGGTTGCCCTCCTCTCTGATTGGTTTCCTAAAACTACAGGCGAGATAGTCCATGTAGATGGCGGGGTCCACGCAGTCGGGGCCTAGCCCGGAACTGGCCCGGAACTGGCCCGGAACTGGCCC
>RFXN01000041.1 GCA_009921625.1 Candidatus Fonsibacter lacus
CATGAAGCACTTGTCGACCACGCGGCAACAAATCCATTAGAGGCGTTGGCGAAAGAGAAAGATCTCAATTACGTCAAACTCGAAGGCGAAGTAGGAATTATCGGCAATGGCGCTGGCTTGGTAATGAGTACGCTCGATGTTGTTGCCTATGCTGGAGAGAAGTTTGGCGGTATGAAGCCAGCAAACTTCTTGGACATCGGTGGTGGCGCATCAGCACAAGTGATGGCAGATGGTCTCTCCATAATTTTGAATGATAAGGATGTGAAAAGCGTTTTTGTTAATGTCTTTGGTGGTATCACTGCATGCGATGCGGTAGCAAATGGAATTATCCAAGCGTTGGAAATTCTGGGAACAAAGGCAACAAAACCAATTGTCGTTCGGTTAGATGGCAACAACGTCCTTGAAGGACGTCGCATTCTCAAAGAAGCGAACCATCCACTCGTTGAACAGGCAGAGACTATGGATGGCGCAGCTGCCCGAGCAGCAGAATTAGCGGCAAAATAATGAGCATCTTCCTTGATAAAGATAGCCGGGTAATTGTCCATGGCATGACTGGTTCTGAGGGAACTAAGCACACCAGGCGAATGCTGAAGTCAGGAACACATGTCGTTGGCGGTGTAACGCCAGGCAAAGGTGGCCAAAGCGTCGATATGGATGGCACCTTACTTCCTGTTTTCAATTCAGCAAGCGAAGCAGTAGCAGCAACGGGAGCGAATGTTTCAGTGATCTTTGTCCCTGCGAAGTTCACCAAAGCCGCAGTTATCGATGCTGTTGATGCCAAAGTGCCACTAGCTGTTGTTATCACTGAAGGTTTGCCGGTTCATGATTCCATTCAATTTCTTGCTTACGCTCAGAGCAAGGGCACCACACGCATCATCGGTCCAAATTGCCCAGGCTTAATCACGCCTGGCGAATCAAATGTCGGAATTATTCCTGCAGATATCACTGGCTCAGGTCCAATCGGTTTAGTTTCTAAATCTGGAACTCTTACCTATCAAATGATGTATGAACTTCGCGATATTGGATTCTCTACAGCGGTTGGTATCGGTGGCGATCCAGTAATTGGAACTACTCATATTGATTGCTTACGTGCATTCCAAGATGATCCAAAGACTGAAGCGATTGTGATGATTGGTGAAATTGGTGGCGATGCTGAAGAACGCGCTGCAGCATTCATCAAGGAATATGTCACAAAACCAGTAGTTGGTTATGTCGCTGGCTTTACTGCTCCTGAAGGTAAAACGATGGGACATGCGGGTGCGATTGTCTCTGGCTCTTCAGGAACTGCATCAGCTAAACGTGATGCGCTTGAAGCAGCTGGTGTGCGCGTTGGTATGACTCCATCAGAATCAGCGACACTTCTTCGTTCAATTCTCGGACGATAAGGATGGCGCGCCCGCTCGTCGCTGGCGCTTCGGAAGGAGTGCGTGCCGCGCTCTCCACTTTTATTCCACTTGCGTTAATTGTGCTCGTTGCTTGGGCAACTGCCGGTTCATTGAGTGGGCAAATGGCAGATGCGCTCCGCGGATCGTTTTGGATCTGGCTTGGCGCGCACCATCTCACCTTTTCGTTAGCGCTGCCACCTTCTGGACTTCCAGGGGTCTTGAGCTTTCTTCCTTTAGGTGCGCTGATTTTTCCATTTGTTGCTTTTCGTGGCGCGCTTAATCGAATCCATCGACAATTTGGCGGGCAAGAAGGTGAATTTTCACTCGGTATCAAACAGCGTCAAGGAATAGTTGGTCTTGGCATTACCTATACAGGTATTTTAATTCTGGCCAGTTTTGGTTCGCGATCTCCAGAGGTTCATCCTCGTTGGTGGTGGGCGCCAGTAATCGTGGCCTCTTTAATTTTTGCCGCGCAATTTTCTCTCACTGTACCTACTGGTGCGCCATCGCTACTTCGCGACTTGACGCGAATTTCTGTGCTGGTCATTGGCGCACTTTTAGGAATTGGCGCGCTGGTATATTCGCTCTCGCTACTTTTCCATTTTGCAGTGGTGCGAGATCTATATGCAGTGCTCGATGCGGGAATTATTGGTGGCGTATTGCTAACAATTTTGGGGATCTTAACTCTTCCCAACATGGCAATTTCTTCCCTCTCATATCTTTTAGGTTCTGGATTTTCAATAGGTAGTGGCACTTTGATCTCTCCTGGCGTTCACCGACTCAACGAGATCCCAGCCTTTCCACTTCTTGGCGCGATTCCGACAACGGTCCATCCCTATTTATATCTTGGTGCGCTTATCGGAATTGGCACTGGAATTTTCTTATCAACAATCTTGCAACGAACATCAATACATGAAAATCGCTTAGGTGTGATCGGGTATCCCATCCTACTTACGGGAGTTATTTTTCTCCTCACTTTGTTGAGCAACGGTTCGGTGCTCGGAGGAGCGCTCTCAACTGTCGGTCCCTCACTCTGGCAATTTCCACTACTTTTCCTTGTAGAAGTATCACTTGGAATGGGTCTTAAATTTTCCTTCGATAAATGGGGCCCTAAGTGAAGAACTGGCAGATTAAAGAGCTTGTCATTCTCGCATCAGGTGAGGGGAGCGTTGCCCAGGCGCTCTTTGATGCCGTATCGGATCCACACGGCGCGCTCTACCAAAAAGTTGTTATTGCAAAAGTTATTTCGGAGAATCCTGATGCTGGAATTTTGGCGAGAGCAAAAAAGGCAGGAATCGAGAGCGCGGTAGCTCCCTTTCGCTCAGGAGCAGAGCGAGCGCAATGGGAATCTGAACTGAGTGATGCTATTTCCGAAATCAATCCCTGGCTTGTGGTGAGCGCAGGATTTATGAAAGTGCTCTCACCAAATTTTGTTAGAAAATTTCGCATCATCAACACCCATCCATCACTTTTGCCGCTCTTCCCGGGTGCGCATGCCGTTCGCGATGCTCTTGCTGCAGGTGACGATAGCCCCCAACGAGAGCGAAGAGGCTCTCCATGAGCGAATCAAGGTTTTGGAGAGAGAACTAATCATCTTTGGCATACTCTCGCTTCTTGAGAAGGGAAATTAACCTGCGATGGCAATTTCGATGTCAAAGGCTCGGAAACCGATAAGGCGCGCGCTGGTAAGCGTCTACGATAAAAGCGGTTTAGTGGAATTCGCTTCAGCTCTTCACGGTGCCGGTATTGAAATAGTTTCTACGGGAAGCACTGCGGCAACAATTGAAAAAGGTGGCATTCCCGTTATTCCCGTTGAATCACTCACTGGTTTTTCAGAATCACTCGATGGGCGAGTGAAGACTCTTCATCCAATGATCCATGCTGGCATTCTTGCCGATTTACGGCTCCAAACTCATGTAGATCAACTCCACGCGCTAGGGATTACTCCATTTGATTTGGTAGTCGTCAGTCTCTATCCGTTTCTGGAAACCGTCCAGAGCGGTGCATCGATTGATCAATGTATCGAACAGATTGATATCGGTGGCCCAACCATGATTCGAGGCGCTGCAAAAAATCACCATAGCGTTGCAGTCATATCAAATATTTCTCAATACCAAGGAATCATTGGAGCGATCAGAAACGGTGGCACCACTCTTGAGGAACGGAAGCGGTATGCGCTCGAAGCATTTCGCGCGACGGCAAATTATGACATTGCTGTGGCAACCTGGCTTGGTGCGCATGAAGAGCAAGCGCTCCCCGAATGGTTCGGGAAGAGTTTTGAACAAATTCGCGCCCTGCGCTATGGAGAGAATCCTCATCAAAGTGGTGCGCTCTATGCAGAGAGCGGTGTGCGAAATGGTCTAGCGAATGCGACTGTGCTCCATGGAAAAGAGATGTCCTATAACAATTATGTTGATATCGAAGCTGCCTGGCGCGCAGCTCACGATCACACCGAACCAGCGGTAGCGATCATCAAACATACCAACCCATGCGGAGTTGCTATTGGGTCAACAATTGCTCAGGCGTACAAGGGGGCACATGGCTGCGATCCAGTTTCAGCCTTTGGTGGCGTAATTGCGGCAAATAGAAAAGTTACCGAAGAGATGGCGCACGGTGTGAGTGAAGTCTTCACTGAAGTAATTGCAGCACCTGAGTACGAAGAGCAGGCGTTAACCATCTTGCAACAGAAATCTTCTCTTCGAATTTTAAAAGTTCAACCGGTTTCAAGCGATTTGGAGTATCGCCAGATAGATGGCGGGCTACTCGTTCAGGAATTTGATCGGGTAACTGCACTCGGCGATTCAAGTGCGCAGTGGAAATTAGTTGCAGGCGAGGCTCTTACATCGGAAGAGCTGAAAGAGTTGGAATTTGCCTGGCGCGCCGTTCGTTCGGTGAAGAGTAATGGAATCTTGCTCGCACAAGCGGGAGCATCAGTTGGAATTGGCATGGGCCAAGTTAATCGCGTTGATTCTGCGCGCCTTGCAGTTACTCGCGCAGGCGAACGGGCACAGGGAAGTTTTGCGGCGAGCGATGCTTTCTTTCCATTTGCCGATGGCGTAGAAATTCTCCTTGCAGCGGGCATAAAGGCGCTCGCACAACCTGGCGGAAGCATCCGTGATGAAGAGGTGATTGCCGCCGTCGAAAAGGCTGGAGCAACGATGTATTTCACCGGCGTTCGCCATTTCGCGCACGCCTAAGTGGTTACTATTGCCGCATGAGCGCAGTGATTCTTGATGGCAAAAAAGTTGCCCAAGAGATAAAGAGTGAGTTGGTCACTCGCGTTACAAAGCTCGCTAAACGTCCAGGGCTTGGCACTGTTTTGGTGGGCGATGACCCAGGCTCGCATGCATACGTTGGTGGTAAACATAAAGATTGCGCTGAAGTGGGAATTTATTCCATTCGCGTTGACCTTCCCGCTACTGCAACATTTGCCGACATTCGAAGTGCAATTCGCGACCTTAACAATTCGACAGAGTGCACTGGCTATATCGTGCAACTTCCACTTCCTAAGGGAATAGATGCGAATGCCATTTTGGAAGTGATTGATCCAGCTAAAGATGCCGATGGATTACATCCACTTAATCTCGGAAAATTAGTTCTCGATCAGATCGCACCGCTGCCATGTACACCGCGAGGTATTGTCGAGCTACTCGAGCGATACCGAGTCCGGATTAATGGCGCGGAAGTAGTTGTTGTGGGACGAGGGCTCACTGTTGGTAGACCTTTAGGGTTATTACTCTCACGAAAACGTGAAAGTGCGACGGTGACCATCACGCACTCTGCAACTGTTGATCTAAAATCCCATTTATCGCGCGCAGATATTGTTGTTGCAGCACTTGGCAAAGCGCATTTCATTAGCGCTGCTGATATCAAACCGGGCGCTGCTGTTCTTGATGTTGGAATCACTCGAACTAGTGAAGGCTTACTTGGCGATGTTCATCCTGACGTTGGAGAGCGCGCCGGTTTTTTCGCACCAATGCCCGGTGGAGTAGGGCCGATGACACGCGCCATGCTCTTAACTAACGTGGTTGAAGCAGCGGAGCGGGCGAACTTGTGAGCCAATTCCACAAGCGCATAGGCCAGAGCGCGCCTTTGGTATTTGTGATCCTCTCCATCGTGGCGACGCTCACGATGTCACCCCGAATTGGCGCCCTCACCTTGGCCGCAGGGTTGGCGCTGCTCTCTCTGCTAGCCCACCTCACGCGAGCCATTCGCAGCCCCTGGCGGAGCCCAAGAGCCGATGTCGGAACTCTGGCAGCTCTCGCCCTAGGGATGGCCATTCTGGCCGTAGTACTGCCATAACCTCGGGGTAGAGTTATCTTGATATCAAGAGAGATTGGGGCCCTGGAATGGCAGGTCGCGTCACCGTAGTCGGAGCGGGTTTTTATGGGTCAACAACCGCACTCCGCCTCGCCGAGTACAACATTTTTGATGAGGTCATCCTCACCGACATCGTCGAGGGCAAACCAGAAGGTCTTGCACTTGATATGAATCAATCGCGTTCAATTGAAGGTTTTGAATCGCTCGTTATCGGCGCTACGACTACTCCCGATGGAGCAGGCTATGAGAAAACTGCAAATTCTGATGTGGTAGTTATTACTGCAGGGCTACCGCGCAAGCCAGGTATGAGTCGGATGGATTTAATCGGCGTTAATGCGGGAATTGTTCGTGGCGTTGCAGAGAATGTCGCAAAGCACAGCCCCCATGCAGTAATCATCGTCGTTTCAAATCCACTCGACGAGATGACCGCGCTCGCGCAGATCGCATCCGCTTTCCCGTATAACCGCGTGATGGGTCAAGCAGGAATGCTCGACACTGCGCGCTTTACTAATTTTGTTGCAACCAAACTTGGCGTCAAGGTAAGCGATGTAGAAACACTCACTCTTGGGTCTCACGGCGACACGATGGTTCCAGTTCCAAGCCGCTGCCGCGTCAATGGCAAACCGCTTAGTGAATTGCTCTCGGCCGAGGAGATCGAAGAGCTTGTAGTAAAAACGAGAAATGGTGGCGCAGAGATTGTGGCCCTTCTCAAGACGGGATCTGCTTACTACGCACCTTCTGCTGCAGCTGCTCGAATGGCGAAAGCGGTAATCGAGGATTCTGGGGCGATTATGCCTGTCTGCGCATGGGTCAATGGTGAGTATGGAATTTCCGGCGTATATCTCGGTGTAGAAGCAGAGATTGGCAAGAGCGGTATACGTAAAGTCGTAGAAACCAAACTTACCGATAGCGAGTTGGCTGAACTCAAAGTAGCTGCTGAGGCTGTCCGCGCAAAACAAGCTGATGTTAAAAATCTTTAATTGAATTCCGTTAATTATTAAAGAGAGGGCAAGAAGAGAATGACAAAGATTAAGGTAGCTGGAACGGTAGTTGAGCTCGATGGCGATGAGATGACGCGCATAATCTGGCAATTTATAAAGGATCAATTGATTTTGCCTTATCTTGATGTAAATCTTGAGTATTACGATCTCGGAATTGAGTATCGCGATGCCACTGATGATCAAGTAACAGTCGATAGCGCAAATGCCATCAAAAAGCATGGCGTAGGCGTCAAGTGCGCAACCATTACTCCTGACGAGGCGCGCGTTAAAGAATTTAATCTCAAGAGTATGTGGAAGTCTCCCAATGGAACCATCCGTAACATTCTCGGCGGAGTTATTTTCCGCGAGCCAATTATCATTAGTAATGTTCCTCGGTTAGTCCCACACTGGACTAAGCCGATTGTGATTGGCCGTCATGCATTTGGCGATCAATACCGTGCGACAGATTTCAAAGTGCCTGGACCAGGTAAGTTGACGGTCACCTTTACGCCAGCAGATGGCTCGAAGCCAATGGAATTTAATGTCTTTGATTTCCCTGGCTCTGGTGTAGCAATGGCGATGTACAACCTTGATGATTCGATTCGCGACTTTGCCCGTGCATCGATGAACTATGGATTAAATCGCAAGTATCCGGTCTACCTCTCCACAAAGAACACCATCCTTAAGGCATACGATGGTCGCTTTAAAGATATTTTCGCAGAAGTTTACGAGAGCGAATTTAAGAGCCAATTCCAAGCCGCTGGAATTGAATATGACCATCGCTTAATCGATGACATGGTGGCAACTTCACTTCGCTGGGAAGGCGGCTACGTCTGGGCTTGTAAGAATTACGATGGCGATGTGCAATCAGATACGGTGGCACAAGGTTATGGATCACTGGGTCTGATGACTTCAGTTCTCATGACTCCAGATGGAAAGACGGTCGAGTCTGAAGCCGCACACGGCACTGTGACTCGCCACTATCGAGATCATCAAGCAGGTAAGGCAACCTCAACAAATCCGATTGCATCTATCTTCGCGTGGACTCGTGGCTTAGCCAGAGGGGAAGATGACAAAGGATCTTGCCCTTCTCATCAGCAAAGATGCTCCATGGCTTAACACCCAGGAGTTCCTCGCTGCAATTGATGAGAACTTAAAGAAAGCAATGGGGTAATTACCTGGTAAATCAAGAACCCGCCTCTCGGACATTGAAATCCGGAAGGCGGGTTCTTTGTAATTACTTTAGAGACGAAGTCCTGACTGGAAATCGAAGAGGTGTACTGAAGTTGAATCTGCGGTGACTGAAATTGTGTCGCCAGCCTTTGGTGGGTTCTTTGGATCCCAACGGACGATGACTTGCGCACCTTCTTCAGCGTTCGCATTGGCGAGTTGGATTCCTGAAACCGCTGGCTTGCCATACACGAATGCATCAGAGCCAAGCTCTTCAACAACATCGACCTTGATATCAAAGCCTTGTCCCGCTCCGGTTGGCTTGAAGCCTTCTGGACGGACGCCGACGATTGCGGAAGCTCCTGCGGAGGCAGGCACTGCAACCTTGAGGTTACCAAGTGATGCTTGACCACCAGATACAGGTGCGGTGATGAGGTTCATCGCAGGTGAACCAATGAATCCTGCGACGAATGCATTTGC
>RFXN01000042.1 GCA_009921625.1 Candidatus Fonsibacter lacus
TGGTATCCCGGCATATTTATCATCATCATTGCGCTCTGCATCAATTTCATTGGAGATGGCTTAAGAGATGCATTTGATCCAAGGCAGCGTCGTAGATTGAGTCGTAAAGAAAAAGCTAACGCTCGGGCGATGGCTAATCGAAGCGAAATGGCTTAAGCATGAAAAAATTGAATAACCAGGGCGAGAGTCAAAAGTGCTGTAATTATGAGCAGTCCGGATTTGTTGACAGCGATAGCGAAATTAAGGCCAGTGAGATGTCCAGACTTTCTGAAGTTTTCGTGTCTGGCTCGAGCGATAGCCGTAGCAGCGCCCGAATTACTCCTGGGACTCTCTCCAGCCCTAATCATTCCACTATCACCAATTCGAAGTCCCTTAACTTCATTGGGATGGATGTTTCTGCTGTGATATCGACCTGGGGCTTGAGCAGCAAAGGCGTGATACCTCACCCCAGTTGGGAGATGATCCACATACATTGTGAATCTAGCGTCAATTTCGGAAATTTCTTGCCAACCAATGGTGATCTTCTTCATAGGATTAATAATCACAACTCCCTCATCAGAGAAGATGACTTTGGGATGTATGAAAATCAAATAAAGCAGGGAGCAGAGCCACAAACCCCAAGCGATACTGGGGAAACCACCTTGAAAGCCGTAATCCAAGATATTTACGTAGGAAAAGGCGCTAATTGCAAAATAAGCGGTAAAAGCGAGAAGATAGCCACTTCGGGGTCGAAAATTTTCGACATTGCTCATAAGGGCATCATCTCACGGACAGATGAAAGGGCGGCATAGATGTCTCAACCAATTCTTCAAGTTCGAGATTTCACTGTTGAATTCTGGGTTGATGGGGTCTGGTATCCAGCCGCAATCAAGATGAACTTTGATGTTAAAGCAGGCGGTACTCTGGCAATCGTTGGTGAATCTGGCTCTGGCAAATCAACTACCGCACTTGGCGTTATGAATCTACTTGCATCGAATGCAAGAACTTCAGGAAGCGTGAAAGTCAATGGCATTGAAATGCTTAACGCCTCACCTAGCGCTTTACGAAAAGCTCGCGGAAAAGAAGTGGCATATATTTTCCAAGAGCCAATGACTGCGCTAAATCCGGTCTACACCATTGGTTTCCAGATAGTAGAAACTCTTAGAACTCACTTTGATATGGGGCCAAAGCAGGCGCGAATTAGGGCCGTTGAATTAATAACGATGGTAGAGATTCCAGATCCGGAACTTTCCTTTGACAAGTATCCTCATCAACTCTCCGGTGGACAACGCCAGAGGGCAATGATTGCCCAAGCCCTTGCCTGCGATCCAGGCCTCTTGATAGCCGATGAGCCAACTACTGCTCTTGATGTAACGATTCAAGCGGAAATCTTGGATTTAATGCGCAACCTAAAAACTCGTCTTAATTCAGCAATTCTGTTAATCACACATGACATGGGTGTTGTGGCCGATATGGCTGATGAGATTCTAGTTATGAAGGATGGGCTAACAGTTGAGCATGGCTCAGCTGATCAAATATTTAATTCTCCAAAGCATCCTTACTCCAAAGAACTTCTAGCTGCAGTTCCAGAGCTTGGAACATCAGCAAAACGTTCTCTTGATGCATCTGCTCGTAAGCAGGCCCCTGTAATTAAACAAATTGTGGGCCTTGTAGGAGAATCTGGCTCGGGCAAAACTACCGTGGGAAGAGCTGCTATTGGATTACTCCCAATAAAATCTGGCAAACTTGAAATTGTTGGTAGAGATATAAGCAATGCCTCGCAAAAAGATCTTTTCACTCTTCGTCGCCACACCGGAATTGTCTTCCAGGATCCGGCGTCATCACTAAATCCTCGCCTTCCAATTGGTGAATCAATCGGTGAACCGATTTTTCTTGCAAAGCTTGCAAAGGGTGATGAATTAAATAAGAGAGTTGAGGATTTGCTTGAACAAGTGGAACTCCCTCGTTCTTACCGAAACCGTTTTCCTCATGAACTCTCAGGAGGACAGAGGCAGAGAGTGGGCATTGCAAGAGCCCTTGCCCTCACCCCAGATTTGTTGATTGCAGATGAACCAACTTCAGCACTTGACGTATCAGTTCAAGCCCGTTTCCTTGAATTGTTACTTGATCTGCAAGATAAATTGAAGTTTGCTTGTTTGTTTATTAGCCATGACTTAGCTGTAGTAGACATTCTGGCTCATAGAATTGCAGTGATGCAAGATGGACTTTTGGTTGAAGTTGGCGAGAGAGATGAGATTCTTAAGCGAGCTAAGCACCCTTACACAAAGCGCCTTATTGCCGCCGTTCCTGTCCCTAACCCTGCTGAGCAGAAGAAGAGACGCGAGGCTCGTCTGGCTGGAAAGTTATAAAAGAGTTGTATTTGCAGACTAATTTCAATTGCAATAACTGCCGTTTTTCGGCAAACTCTCCCAAAAGCAAAGGCTAAAAGGTGGCGAGTTTTCCATCTCTGGGCTAGAGCTTCCCTCGGACAAGGAGAACTAATGAATAAAAAGCACAAGCTACGAGTAGGACTTGTAGCCCTGGCTTCTTTAGGTCTGGTTGCGGGAATATTAGCGCCAGCCCAAGGAGCAAGAAACACCATCGTCTTTCACGAGACAAATCCATTAACTGGGTTTAACACTGGTCAGAAGAACATGAACCTGACCGCTAATACAGCGGTTTCATATATGAGTGGTATTGGCTTTGGTTACTTTGATGATAAAGGTAATTACATCGATAATACTGTTTTTGGAACCCAGAGAGCTTCAGGATCCGGCTCAAAGTTTAAAATTACATACACCGTTGCTCCAGGACGAGTATTTTCGGATGGAACACCAATCACTGCGGTCAATCTCCTACTTAGCCATGTAACCAGAAGTAATGCCTATGCAATTGCTGCGGGGCTTGGCGATCCAAAGAGCGCTACCGCTTCAGCATTTGACTCAGCTGGATACTCTTCAACCTGGGATCAGTTTGTAGTTGGAGATCCTGTTCTGAGCGCAGACAAAATGTCTATCACGGTTAGCTTCAAGGGTAAGTTTGCAGACTGGAAGCTTTATGCCCCAGGACCATCAGCTGTGCACACCATGGTTCTTATTGCTGACGGAAAGACTTCCCTCCAGCCAGTAGCAGTAAACGTGGATGCAACTGCTGATTTCGAAAAAGCTTTCTTTGCTAAGGACACAGCATTTCTAAAGAAATTGGCTACTGTCTACAACACTAATTACAAAATTACGACCGTCACTTCAAGCACAAATCCTCTTCTCTTTGTTGGAAACGGTGGTTACATCGTAAGTTCAGCAGTAGATAAGCAATCAGTAACCATGAAGAAGAACCCTCGTTATAATTCGGGTCCTGCTTTTAAGGGTGATATTGATACCGTTGTGTTCCGCTATATCACCGATGGAACAGCCGCCAGCCAGGCACTTTCCAATGGCGAATTGGACGTTTACCAGGGTCAGGTTACGGCTGATGCTCTAGCAGCTCTTAAGAAGATCTCTTCCGTCAAGGTAGTTGGAACTTCAGCTGCAATTTATGAGCATTTTGATACTCGTCTAGGCAAGAATGCCAATGATCCTAATCAACCTGAATACAACGGTCCATTTGCCGCAAAATTTGGCGAAAAGGCTCGAGCACTTCGCCAAGCATTCTTGATGTGCGTTCCAAGGCAAGAAATTGTTGACAAGCTGATCAAACCATTTGATCCAGCGTCAGTTGTATTAGGTTCAACCTTCACCTTGCCTGGTAGCGATATTTACGACAACGTAATTCGCGCCAATGGATCTAAGTTCTATACCGGAACCCAGGAAGAGTTGAATAAGCGAGCTCGTGCCTTGATCAAGAAGTATGCACCAGAAGTTACTGTTGCTAAGCCTTTAACGATCAAGATCCAGGTCCCTGGAAATAATGAGCGCCGTGCAAATCAGTTCGCCCTAGCTAAGGCAAATATGGCTAAGTGCGGATTTGATTTAGTTGGCGATGTGCAAGCAGCTTGGAGCCCTCGTATTGGATTCACCGAATATGATGCAGTCTTCTTTGCATATGTTCAAACATCTAATGCTCAGGCAGGAAGTGCTGCTAACTTTAAGCTTGGTGGATCAAATAATCGCATGGGTGTAAATATCCCAGCGCTCACCACTTTGATGGATTCACTAAACACCCCAATGTCACGAACCGTGCTCGCCCAGAAGTTTATTGCTGCAGAGCGCATCATTCATGATCAAGGCATAACTGTTGGTGTATTCCAGCATCCACAAGTTACAGCCGTGAACAAAGATCTCTCAGGCATAAAGCCTGCGGTCTACTCACCAACATTGGTATGGAACTGGTGGGAGTGGAGCTACTAGAAAGTTATCCTAAAAATTAGGTAGCTTTTTAGCTTATGTGGGGAGATACAGTGGCGCGCTTTGCGCCACTGTATCTCACCGTTTTTTCCATAAAAGAGGAGAGATTGAGATGTTGGCTTATGTAATAAGACGTCTTGGCATTCTATTTCTAATCCTCTTCGGTTCCAGTTTTATTCTTTACAATCTTGCCGCAATTTCTGGAGACCCCATTGGTGAACTGCGCTTCTCCGATGATCCTGGGGCTGCCCAGGCAATTATTGATTTAACCCGACAGCTCCGCCTAGATGTCCCGCCTCCGCTTCGTTACTTCATCTGGCTCAAAGGGGTTGTAGGTATCTTTTGGGGCAAGGCTGACTTTGGATTGACTCGAGATAGCTTAAGCGTTGCTACAGAAATAGGAAACGCAATTCCAGTCAGCATTCGTCTAGTTTTTGTAGCCACCTTTGTTGCTATCGTAATTGGAATTGCCATTGGAATTGCTAGTGCGCTGCGTCAATATTCGCGTTTTGATTACACAATGACATTTTTTGCGTTTTTACTTTTTTCACTTCCAATTTTTTGGGTAGCAGTGCTACTAAAGCAATATATGGCAATTCAGTTTAATAATTTCTTATCTGATCCAAAGATACCACTTGGGTGGCTCCTATCATTAAGCTTACTTACGGCAGTCTTTTGGGCTTCCGTTTTGACTAGGAGTCGAGGAAAGTTCTGGCTGATTTTCTCAACAGTGCTTATCTTCACAGCCGTTTCAATAAAAAGTTTGGAAATTTTGGGATGGTTCACAAATCCAAGGCTTGGACCAGTCGTTGTTTTCCTTCTATCTGTGGGAATTGCATTTGCAGTCACTCACATATCGGTTGGGTTATCAAATAGAACTGCATTAAATGCCTCCCTCACCATGTCAGTTCTTACTCTAGGCTGGTATTTCCCAATGCAGTCAATTTTTAATTCCCAAACATCTATTTTGCAAATTTTGGGCCTGGGCGTTGTAACCATATTTGTGGCCACAATTACTTCACTCTTCTTCTCACGCATTGATCGAGGGCCACTGATCAGAACCACAATTTTGACTGCGCTCCTATCTGCCTTTTTGATAGTGGTGGACAAATACATGAGAACTTGGAGCGCATATATGAGCGAGGATGCGGTCAATTACCGTCCTGTCCCAACATTCGGTCAATCTAAGCCGCTTTTGCCGCAAGAAGATTATTGGATAAGAACATTAGATATTCTTGTCCACCTTGTTTTGCCAACAATTGCATTAACTTTGATTTCTCTAGCAGGATATGTCCGCTTCTCTAGAGGAACACTTTTGGAAGTTTTAAATCAGGATTACATAAGAACTGCAAGAGCAAAGGGATTAACTGAGCGTACTGTAATTATGCGCCATGCATTTAGGAATACTCTCATTCCGCTAACTACAATTTTGGTGGCAGATATCGTTGGCATTATTGGTGGAGCTATTATTACTGAGCGAGTATTTGGTTGGTATGGAATGGGAACCCTCTTTAATAAGGCAATTTCGACTATTGACCTAAATCTGCTTATGGGAGTCTTCTTCATAACAGCTACTCTGGCTGTTTTAGCCAATTTAATTGCAGATTTGCTTTATTCAGCCCTCGATCCACGCATTAGAGCTGGGAGTGGAAAGTGAAAATTCTCAAGCTTGGCAAGAAAAAACAAGTAAATGAAAATCTTGACTTGACTGGCGAGAATGCAATTGCCAATAAAGAGACTGCTGGCTTAAGTCAGAGCCAGATTGTTTTAAAGCGCTTTTTACGTCATAGAGCTGCGGTATTCTCAGTTGGAATGCTTATTTCAATAATTATTTTTGTTTTCTCAGCGATTGATTCAAAGATTGGTCCGATATCTATTAACGGTTGGTGGAAGCACAAAACTGATGACCTTCCTCCGTTGCTTTATGAAGGTTGTCCAGATGGGACTGTTGGTTGCCCAACAATCTCCCTGAAACCAAAATGGCTTGGAGGAGCAGGTATTGGTTTTGGAGAGCACCCATTTGGCCAAGATGACATTGGCCGCGATTACTTTGCGCTAGTAATGAGAGGGGCTCAGCGATCAGTGATGGTTATGTTCATCATTGGATTTTTTGCCGCCACCATTGGCATCGTTGTAGGAGCAGTTGCGGGATACTTTAGAGGCTGGATCGATGCAGTTTTAATGCGCTTTACAGACTTTATCATCACCATACCTTCGGTGATTATTGGAGCGGTGATCGGCGCCAAGTTTGGAAACCTAGGGGCAGCAGTATTGGCCGTTTATTTAGGCCTTTTCGCCTGGACTGGGCTCTCAAGACTAGTTCGAGGTGAATTCCTTTCCCTTCGTGAAAGGGAGTTCGTGGATGCTGCCAGAGTAGCTGGGGCATCTGCGCGCCGTATTATTTTCAAGCATATTTTGCCAAATGCAGTTGGAGTTATTATTGTCTCAGTTACATTACTTCTCTCTGGAGCAATTTTGCTTGAGACTGCGCTTTCATATCTAGGCTTTGGAATTGTTTCACCAGATGTCTCACTCGGCCTTTTGATAAGCAACTATCAGGCGGCGTTCTCCACTCGCCCCTGGCTCTTCTGGTACCCAGGATTCTTCATAATTGCAATTGCACTCTCCATCAACTTTATTGGTGATGGACTGAGAGATGCTTTTGATCCAAGACAAAAAAGGGCGATTAGCAAAAAAGATAGATTACGAGCGATAGTGGGGATTAGAAATAAAGAATAAAATCATCTAAATATTATTAATAGAATACTTATTGCAATGGGAATGTAAAAAATACCACTAATCCTTATTGATTCTGGAACTAATTGGCTCTCCAAGCTTCTCCTTCTTATCCATTCTTGGCGAGATATATAGGCGGCTGCGCCTGAATCTGTCAGCGGGGAGTCGCTTGGACGAACTAGTTCTCTATTTTCAAGATTTACGCCACGAAAATCAGTGGGGTGCACTCTCTTGAAGTGATAGCGACTCGGTGCAACTGCAGCCCAGGCTTTGATTGTCTTATTCTGCAAAGTCATAGTCAGGCAGTATTTGGTTTCAATCGCTGATATGTATTTCCAAGGGATTTTATGAGTGCTTAGTGGATTGATCACTTCAATGTGCGAGGCGTAGATTTTCAACTTTGGACGAATCATCACTAGATAGATCAGGGCTGCGATGAGGTATAGATAGGGAGCTGATGAGGTCAGTTCTTCTCTGCTCCCATAAAAAAGGCTTTGTGCAAGTGAGCCAAGAAGTAATCCGATTCCTATATAACCCAGGAGCACTGAACTAGATGCCCTAAATGTTGAGATTATCTCCATAGTCAGACCCTACTAGCCTGACAAATAAATTCTTAATGCGCAGGGAAGTCATTTGTGGCCCCGCTCTTAGGCCACTAGGCTCAAATACTGCAATTTCAAAGAAGTACTCAAGTACTCCGGGATAGAGAGTGGTTAACAAGATGAGTAAGTCAGTATCTCTAGAAGCTTTTGGCCTCTCTAAAGAGTTTGGCTACATGCAACATAGCGATCCAGTTGCATCACTATCAGATGCAAATGCGGCTTGGGATGAGATGGCGCGAAACTTACCTAAATATCTAATGGGCTCAGATTTTAGATCCAGGGTTAAATCACTACCACCATTCAAAATGGATGCGCTAACAAGTGAAGGCGAGGTAAGGCGGGCAATGCTCGCCCTTTCCTATATCGGTATGGCCTATCAATGGTCAGAATATCAAGCAGCCCATCTGATTCCTGCAGTTTTAGCAAAGCCTTGGTATGAGTTAGGGGTCAAAGTTGGTCGCCCGCCAATTCTTAGCTATGTCTCATACTCCATTGATAACTGGTATCGCCTCGATCCAAAAAAAGAAATCGAGTGCGGCAATATCGCCCTCTTGCAATGCTTTCTTGGGGGACAGGATGAAGAGTGGTTCATTCTTATTCACATTGATATTGAAAAGAAAG
>RFXN01000043.1 GCA_009921625.1 Candidatus Fonsibacter lacus
GTCGTTCAACTCTGCCCCCAGAGAATTCTTTGACCTGTGCAAACTCGGCTTCAATCCATTGCGCATAAGGCGCCCAGTCGGTCGCTATATGTAAGAGTCCGCCTGGAATTAATTTCGTCGCAAGTAATGGCAGAAAATCTCCTTGCAATAAACGGCGTTTGTGGTGGCGAAGTTTCTGCCACGGATCTGGGAAATAAATTCGAATCTCGTCAAAACTTTCATCGGCAAAACCTTGCTCAAGGACCTCCTTAACATCACCGTGGACGATGCGAACATTTTCTAGCCCCAGTTTTTCGATGCGCCACAACAGCGCGCCAACTCCCGGCTTATGAACTTCTATTGCGATGATGGCAGTGGCTGGATCGGCGGCAGCCATCTCGGCAGTCGCTTCGCCCATTCCGCTTCCTATTTCGAGCACCCTGCGCGATGCGCCGGGAAAAAGCGCTCGCGGATCAAGAGGCGCGTCAGCAATGGGAAAAATGAACCGCCCACCTAAACGTTCAATCGCGCCCTCTTGAGCGGGAGTGATTCGGGCCCCTCGTAATTTGTACGTCCGAATGGAGTTGGGGTGCTCGTGGCCGTCCATAAGGAAAGGGTGCCATCAATGGGGCAGATTTAGCGCACTGATGGTTGGATAGTGACGCCTTTCACTCATATCAGCCGCACAAGGAGCCAGCCCGTGCCCGGAATAAATCTCACTCGCGAAGAAGCACTCTCCCGCTCTGTTCACTTAAGCGTAGATAGCTATCAGGTCGATCTTGACCTCACGACCGGCGCTGAAACCTTCCGCGCAAAAACTACGGTGAAATTTCGCAGCAGCAAGCCTGGCTCAAGCACATTTATTGATGCAGTTGGCAAAACGATGCATAGCGCAACGCTTAACGGAGTCAATCTTGAGGCCTCTGCATTTGATGGTGAGAGTATTCATTTAACCAACGTGGCAGCAGAGAACACACTTGTTGTTGATCTTGAGGCAATTTATTCGGTAACTGGCGAAGGCCTTCATCGTTTCGTTGATCCCTCTGACTCAGAGGTTTACCTCTACACCCAATTCGAAGTAGCCGATGCGCGACGCATGTATGCATGTTTCGACCAACCAGATTTGAAAGCCACCTTCACCTTAAGCGCGATTACTCCTTCACATTGGGAAGTAATCTCCAATAACCCAGTCGCTGCGACAAAAGATCTCTCCGATAATAAGAAGCAGGTCTATTTTTCAACAACGCCCGTGATGTCTACCTACATCACCGCGTTAGTTGCCGGGCCTTATCACAAAGAATTTGATTTATATAAGGGCGAAAAAGAAGTACCACTAGGCATTTACTGCCGTAAGTCGCTTGCAAAACATCTCGATGCGAGCGAAATCTTTCACATCACCAAGCAAGGCTTCGAATATTTCGAGCGTGAATTTGGTCTGGCTTATCCATTTGAAAAATATGACCAACTTGCTGTCGCAGAATTTAATGCTGGTGCAATGGAAAACGCTGGTTGCGTCACTTTTGCCGAAGATTACTTTGTCTTCCGCAGCAAAGTAACGGATAAGAATTACAACTGGCGTGCAAACGTAATCTTGCATGAGATGGCCCATATGTGGTTTGGCGATTTAGTCACCATGAGTTGGTGGGATGATCTTTGGCTTAACGAATCATTTGCGGAGTGGGCTTCGTATACCGCTCTTGCCGATGCGACAAAATTTAAGAACTCTTGGACTACTTTCAATGCTGAGCGAAAAAATTGGGCCTATCGCCAAGATCAACTCTCGTCAACGCACCCAATCGTTGTCGATATGCACGATTTGGAGGCGGTTAAGACTAACTTCGACGGCATCACCTATGCAAAGGGTGCTTCAGTGCTCCAACAATTAGTGGCGCATGTAGGTAAAGCAAACTTCGTCGCTGCGCTCAAGAAGTATTTCGCAAAGCATGCGTGGAAGAACACCACCCTCAATGATTTACTGGTTGAACTAGAGGCAACGAGTGGGCGTGACTTAAAGCCCTGGGTTGCTACCTGGCTCTGCACTGCAGGGGTAAATACGCTTCGACCAGAAGTCTCTGTTACTGATGGAAAATATTCTTCCGTCGTTATCAAACAAGAGCCGCCAAAAATGCCAGTGGGTTCCAAGGAGTTACGCCCACATCGGATGTCGGTTGGTATTTACGATTTAGTAGGAGAAAAACTTCTCCGACGAGTAAGTCACGAACTTGATGTCACAGGCGATGCTACGTCAGTCGATGCATTCAAAGGTGAGCGCGAAGGCGATCTCATTCTGATCAATGATGGCGATCTCTCATATGGAAAGCTCCGCTTCGATGCCAAGTCAGTCAAGACTTTGATTCGCCATTTATCTGGAGTCGAGGAGCCGCTTACCCGCGCACTCTGCTGGTCGGCTACCTGGGACATGCTCCGCGATGGCGAATTGAGCGCTAGCGAATATGTGCCTATGGCAGTCACTGGGTTATCAACCGAGAAGGATGTTTCGGTTGTTTCGATGACTTTGATTCAGTTAGGAACTGCAGTTGAACTGTATGCATGCGATGAGAATCGCGACAAGGTTCGTGAGCAAGTTGCTAACGGCGTCGAAATTTTGCTTGAGCAAGCTAAAGAGGGAAGCGATATGCAATTGCAGTACGCGCGATCCTTTGCCTCTTTCGCATTCTCTGACCGACAACACTCACGAGTTAAGGATATGCTCGATGGCCGGCTCCCAGGTTTAGTGATTGACGCTGATCTTCGTTGGCATTTCATTAATGCTCTTGCCGAGCGCGGAAAAATTGCCGCCTCGGTCATTGAATCTGAACTAGAGCGCGATAACACTGCAAGTGGCCATAAATATGCCGCTTCAGCGCGCGCCTCGCTTCCGACCGTTGAGGCTAAAGAGAGCGCATGGCAGAGCGCACTCGGCGGTGAACTCTCTAATCACATCCATGATGCAACCATCGCTGGATTTAACCGACCAATGCAGCGTTCACTAACGAAGGCATACATCGATAAATACTTTGATTGCTTACTTACGGTATGGGAGAAACTCTCATACGAATTGGCCTCAACGGTCGTCACCGGATTCTTCCCTGCATACCAAGTAAGTGATGATGTGCTAGCTAAGTGTGAAACGTGGCTTAATGGTGTTGGCAAAGATGCGCCAGCTGCCCTTCGTCGCTTTGTCAGTGAAAATCGAGATGCGCTGGCAAGGGCGCTCAATGCTCAACGAGTTGATGCTCGTTTCTAGACTCTTGATTAATCTTTAAGATTAAAAGAAGGGTATTCGTCGGTTACCAGTAAAAACGCGTAACCGATGACTCGATTCCAAAATCTCGTCGCGCCGAAAAGCACCTCTGCGACCGCTTGCGGCATCTCCTTTGTGAAAATCGCCGCGAACCAGCCGACCACCAACATAATGAGCGCATAAATCGTGTAAATCAATCCCACAAAATAGAGTGGAATGGCTAATATCCATTTGACTAAAGGCAGAAGGCGATTGAGTTTTTTGCCGCCATCGACATCAGGGAAAGCCACTCGCACTGAACTATTTGCCTCAATAGATGGATAGTTGTCGTTGAGCAAAAGCGCATACGCGGTGATTCGAGTCGACAGCTCTAAAAGCGCCTGATTAAAGCGTAGCGCGTAACTTGGATACACGCCTCGAAAAACAATCGCCAAGAGAACCGGCACCACAATCATGCCGATACCGAAACTAAAAGTTTCGGCTCCTCCGGGACCAAATGATGCAGCAAAAATGAGAATTGGAACAATAAGGATGTAGCGAAATAGCACGCTGACTTGATCTCTATTTTCTAACTTCACTTCGATATACGTTTCAATTTGATTGGACATAATGCGCTACCTATCTAATCTCGGAGAGTACATTCCCTGACTTGATGCGCTTCTCTCGTGGACGATGAACTGCATATCCAACGACCACAATAGTCAGAAATAAACCAAAAGGTGCGAAGAAGAAATAGAGCGCGGTTTGCAGAGCGGAGAGCCCTTCACCAGGGTCAGAAGTCCCTTCTTGGGAAACCGCAAAGGCTGGACTTGCCACAAAAAGCGCTGCGAACATGAAAAGTACTTTGCTCCACTTAATAATTAATTTTTTCATAGTGGTAATACTCTATCTGAATTCGAGTTACGGCCGTTGCGCTGCGACGCCAAATGGTTCGAGGTATGGCACCCATCGAGGGTCAGCGCGACCAGTTCCAAGAATTCGCCATGCGGCACCAGAAGGTTCATGTGGGGGGCGCTTAAGTTTCCATCCTAAATCTTTGAGGGTGCGATCAGCCTTGGCATGATTACATCGATGACAGGCTGACACAACGTTCTCCCAGGTATGTCCCCCGCCTCGTGAACGAGGCATCACGTGATCAATACTTGCGGCGGGTGCATGGCAGTAAACACATTTTCCACCATCACGCGCAAATATTGCGCGACGAGTAAGTGGGACCGAGTTGCGATAAGGCACGCGAACATATCGCTGCAAGCGAATAACAGTAGGAAGTGAGATATCTCCTGCTGGGTGTTGGATATATGTTCCAGATTCTTCAATCACCGCTGCTCGATGATTGAGAACAAGAACTAACGCACGTCTCTCAGATACGACACAGAGCGGTTCAAAGGTCGCGTTGAGGACTAGGGCGTTAGGCATCACTACTCCCCTCTGGAACTCGGGAACCACCCGATATGCCAATCTTGGTCAGAAAGAGCCCGGAACTCCAGCATTGACGCGAGGGAAATAGGTAACTATCTGGTGAAGATTTCCCTACGCTAGAGAGGTGATTCCGCTAAAAGCTCGCCGAGAGCCCCGTGTTGAGGAAATATTTGGCCACCTAGTGGCCGACCCGTATCGCTGGCTAGAAAAGAGCGAAAATGATGAGGTCCGTGCTTGGTCGAGCGCCCAAGATGAGCTGTGGCAACTCCAACTTGCCGCGCTCTCTGGTCGCCCTCAATGGAGCGCGAGATTAAGAGAATTACTTAGCGCCGGCTATCAATCGCCACCAGTGTGGCGAGGCGCTCGAGAATTTTTCATGCGCAGAAGCGCTGAGAATGAATTGGGAATTCTTTACACGAAAAAAGATGCTCACAGTGAGTTAGAAGTTCTCCTCGATCCATTGGAAATAAATCCCGGCGGTACCACCACTTTAGATTCCTGGCAGCCATCTAAAGAGGGGGATCAACTCGCATATCAACTCTCTACCGGTGGCACAGAAGAGAGCACGTTGTATGTTCTCGATGTTGAAACTCATGAAGTTATTGATGGGCCGATAGATCGGGCTCGCTACTCTCCAATCGCATGGCTGCCGGGAGGTAAAGCTTTTTATTATGTCCGCCGACTGGCTCCTGAACTACTCAAGAGAGAAGAGCGGCAATATCACCGTCGAGTCTACTTTCATGTTGTTGGAACAGATCCATCGAATGATGTAGAGATACTTGGAGCTGGTCTTGAGATGACCAACTATTACGGCGTCAGCGTGTCCATGGATGGGCGTTGGTTAACACTTAGCGCAAGTGCGGGTACTGAACCACGGAATGATCTTTGGTTGGCAGATTTACATGCATCATCACCAAGTGCGCCACAATTCATTTTGATTCAAAGCGCAGAGAGTGATGCGCAGACGTCATTGGAGCCGCTGCTCGATGGTCGAATATTAATAGGTACAAATTTTGATGCTCCACGCGGTCGAATTTGTATCTCCTCTCCCACAACTCTCCTCTCTGTTGGTGAATCAGCTGAGTGGCGTGATCTCGTGCCAGAAGATGCAGAAGCGGTATTACGTGAATGGGCAGTTCTTGATGGTCCGTTGATGCCAGCAAGCATGCTCATCGTTCTGTGGACCCGTCACACCGTAAGTGAAATTACCGTCCACTCCCTTGAAACGGGAGAGCGACAGAGCACCATTCCCCTTCCAGGTCTTGGCACTGTTACTGGAATTACTGTTCGCCCTGAAGGTGGACACGAGGCGTGGTTTGGATATACCGATCACATCACGCCACCCACTATTTATTCGTTCAATGGTAGAACACTTGAGGTGAGGAAATATGCAGATCCTCCTGGCGCTGTAGTGGTGCCAAATGTTTTTGCTCAACTTGTTACTTACGCCTCTTTCGATGACACTCAGGTACGCATGTTTATCCTCTCGCCCAGAGAAGGTGCAGCTTCTCCCCATCCCACTGTTCTCTATGGATATGGCGGATTTGGCGTCGGTTTAAATCCCACCTATTCAGCGAGCGCCTTAGCGTGGGTTGAAGCGGGCGGCATCTGGGCTGTTGCAAATATTCGCGGCGGCGATGAAGAGGGCGAGGAATGGCATCGTCAAGGTATGCGCGGTGAGAAACAAAATGTTTTTGATGACTTTATTTATGGAGCGAAATATCTCATTGATAATGGCTGGACTACTCCAGAGCAATTAGCAATTGAGGGTGGATCAAATGGTGGCCTACTTGTTGGCGCCGCGCTTACGCAACGACCAGATCTCTTTTCCGCTGTTGTTTGTTCTGCACCACTACTGGATATGGTTCGCTACGAATTACATGGGCTCGGCGCGACGTGGAGCGATGAGTATGGCTCCGCTGCGATCGAAGAGGAATTTGAATGGCTCATTGGCTACTCCCCCTATCACCAAGTTCGCGAGGGGGAGCGCTATCCGGCAACCCTCTTCACCGTCTTTGAGGGAGATACTCGAGTCGACCCGCTCCATGCGCGAAAGATGTGCGCTGCCCTACAGCACGCACAAAATCCATCGAGTCATAAGCCAATAGTGATACGCGCCGAACGAAATGTGGGACACGGTTCGCGCTCATTAACTCGCACTATAGATTTAACCGCAGACTCTCTAGCATTTATCTCTAAATGGACCGGACTTTCCACTGATGGAGGGATGAGCTAGTGAACGAAGCATTCTCTCAATTCACAGAGTGGTTTGCGGGTGCGCCCTTACGGATCGCAACAGTTGCTGTTATCGCAATCATCATCCAATTCTTAGCAAAGCGGGCAATCACTCGTTCAATGAATAAATTAATTGCTAAGACTGATCGGGGTGCAGAGAATCGAGCTGCAGAACGTGCCCGCACAATCGGAGCCTTGTTAAGGAGTTCAGTTAGCGCTCTGACTTTTATTGTTGCTGGCGCCATGATTCTCGATCAGCTTGGCTTCAATCTCGGACCGCTTTTGACATCAGCTGGCGTTGTTGGTGTTGCGCTTGGACTTGGTGCACAAACAATTGTTCGCGATGTACTCTCAGGACTATCGATGTTGATGGAAGATCAATATGGCGTTGGTGATCGCGTTCAACTTTTAGATGTAAGTGGCGTAGTGGTAAACGTCGGTATGCGTATTACGACTGTTAGAGATGACAGCGGAGTTCTGTGGTATTTACGTAATGGCGAAATATTAAAGGTAGGAAATCACTCGCAATAACTACTGATTCATCATGAAATTAGCTGCGCCCTCAAGATAGCCCCACAGTTCTGCGTGAAGCTCTTCATCTAATTTCATCTGATCTACCGCAGGCTTCATGCAGCTAAGCCAGGCATCCCGCTCTGCGATACCAATGGAATATGGCGCGTGTCGCATTCGTAACCGAGGATGGCCACGTTCATCGGAGTAGGTGTGAGGCCCGCCCCAATATTGCTCGAGAAAGATCCGCAATCGACGCGCTGCAGCTGCAAAATCCTGATCGGGATACATTGGTTTGAGTAGGTCATTCACTTTTACATTCTCGTAGAAGGTATCTACGAGCCTTTCAAAGGCAGGGGCTCCCCCAAACCGTTCGTAGAAGTTCTCACTCACCCTCGTAAAACTCCTGCAGGAATTCTTTTTCATTCTCTGATAGTGGGCGAGAGGTTTTGGTATTCATATCAACTGCAACCTGCACGGTACGCGCTTTTGCAACGACCGCGCCCTCTACATGCACTTCATAGGCCAACCCAAAAGATGAGGTACCAATTCGATGTACCCATAACTCCACATGAGCATTGACGCCGCCTTCATAAATTGGTGCGATGTAATCAACTTCAGCGCGCGCAACCACCATGTCGAAGAGAATTGGTGATTGATTCTTCCGCTGTCTGGCGTACACAGTGAAATCCACGCGAGCCTCTTGGACAAAGGTTAAGTAAGTGGCGTTATTAACATGGCCGA
>RFXN01000044.1 GCA_009921625.1 Candidatus Fonsibacter lacus
GCGACATGGTTCTCGAGAGACCCGAGAATCACCTGGCTGGAGGGCTCGAGGGCGGAACTTCTGGAAAGAGTGCTAGCGAGTTCTGGAAATTCGTAAGTAACGAATGTATAACGATACCCCGCAAATCGCGCCACTTCCTTGACCCCCCAATTCCTCCTGCGGTTGGGTTATGCCAACCAACCCGGCCTCTCCGAGCATTCGGAAACGATGCCGGTTGTAATGAAAAGGGGTAATACGTGAAAAGAACAGGATCAAAGAGCGTTCGCGCTCTTGCTGCTGTTGCCGCAATCGTTTCACTCTTTGCACTTCAAACCGTTCCTGCAAATGCAGGCGGCGTTGATTTCCGCAAAGCAGTGCCAGGTAGCGGTAAGGGATTAACAATCGGCCTCATCGGTCTCGACGATGCAATTGGATTCGGTAAAGATGTTCACGATTCAATCGCGCGTGAGGCTAAGAAGGCTGGCGCAACACTTATCTTCTGCGATGGCAAGCTCAAGGGTGACGTCGCACTTGCATGTGCAAAGACCTTCAAGTTGAAGAAGGTACAAGGTTATGCAAACTTCAATGCTGTGGCAGATGCTGCTCCTGCGATTTGCAAGGCTGGCCCACAAGTTCCAGTTATCGCAATCGACATTGAGCAAGATCCATGCCAATCAGCATTCATGGGTGCTGACAACGCCAACGCTGGTGCAACTACCGGTAAGGCGCTTGGCGAGTATTTCAAGAAGAACTTCAACTGCGAGTACGACGCATTCATCTCACTTGAAGATTACGGTGTAGGTATTGCGAACGAACTTCGCATGGGTGGATATCGCTCTGGCTTTGCCAGCGTTTGCGGAGCAATCCCAGCCGATAAGTTGAAGAAGTACGATGCAGGACGTTTGGATAAGGCCCTCGAGGTTATGCCAGCTGCACTTACTACTCTTCCTGGCAAGAGCAAGATTATTGTTGTTGCTATCAACGACCAAGGTATCCAAGGTGCATTCTCTGCTGCTAAGCAAGTTGGCCGCGAGAAGGACATCTACGCAGGAAGCCAAGGCGCTGAGAAGTCCGTTTGGTGCGATATCAAGAATAACGACCACTGGATTGGTGCAACTGCTTACTTCCCAGAGCGTTACGGCGAGATTGTGGTTCCTTACCTCATTGATCTAATCAAGGGCAAGAAGGTTCCATTCCAGCTCAAGGTCAAGCACATTGCAATCAATGGTGGAAATATCGAGAAGTACTTCGGAAAGATCTCCTGCTAATTAAGTATTAGCAACGAGTCCTTTCGAGATACACCAACGCTAGTCCGGGAAATGGAGTCAATAGAGAATGAGTAACGAACTGGTTTCGTTGCAAGGCATCCACAAGTCCTTTAGTGGAGTGGAAGTCCTTCACGGAGTCGACCTCACGCTTGGCGCGGGAGAAGTCCTCGCACTTCTTGGCGAAAATGGCGCGGGCAAGTCGACGTTAGTGAAGATTCTCGCGGGCGACATTGAACCGACTAGCGGCTCGATTGACATTCAAGGCTCCAAGTTGGCGAAGCTTGATGTATATCAAGCCCGCCAACTTGGCGTCCGAATGATTTTTCAAGAGCTCAACGATGCACCGGCTTTGACAGTTGCAGAGAATATTTTTCTCGGACAGTGGCCGCACTCTGGCCCATTTGTCGCGTGGTCTGAGATGGCAGCTAAAGCAAAAGCAGTTCTCGATCGCTTAGAAGTTGATATTCCGGTTGACGCTATCGCTGGGCAACTTCGCGTTGGCGAGCGGCAATTAATTGAAATTGCTCGAGCGCTAACGCAAGATACAAAAGTTTTGGTTCTCGATGAACCGACCGCTGCGCTGTCAAATGTGGAAGTAGAACGTCTCTTTGCTGTAATGGATCAGCTTCGTGAGGAGGGCGTAGGAATGATTTACATCACCCACCGACTCGATGAAGTCGCTCGCGTCGCTGATCGTGTGCAGGTGCTTCGTGATGGTTCTTCCGTGCTGACTGTCGATGCTAAAAAAGCTACTCGTGAAGATTTGGTCTCGGCTATGCTCGGCCACGCAAATGCAAAAAATGTCCGCCCTGCCCTAACCGACACATCAGAAGCGGCAATCAAAGTTTCTGGGTTAACAAGTTTTGCGGAGTTCCAAAAAATTAATTTCACTGTTAATAAAGGTGAAGTCTTGGCGCTCTTTGGAAAAGTTGGATCTGGAACCGCCGAAATTTGTGAAGCGCTCTTCGGGCTCCGAAGTATTACTGGAGGTTCGGTTGAGATTTTTGGAAAGCACTACAAAACTCGGGGCCCAGCTGAGTCAGCCGAGCAGGGAATTGGATACCTACCTGCAGATCGACAGCGCCTTGGTTCCTTCCCAGTTCGTTCGGTCGCAGAGAATCTTGCCGTTCGCTCCTGGAAGCACATGGGTCAATATGGTTTCGTTAATCGCGCTCTCGAACACAAGGCTTTTACGCGTTGGGCAGAGGCGTTACGTATCGTCTCACGTGGATCGACTCAAACAATATCTACGCTCTCTGGAGGCAATCAGCAGAAGGTTCTCCTTGCACGGTGGTTTGAAGCAGGCGTCAACATCCTCTTACTTGTTGAGCCAACCCGCGGCGTTGACGTGGGAGCGCGTCGCGATATTTACCAAATTATTCGTAAGCAGGCAAAAGAGAGTGGCATGGCAGTTGTTGTGGCCACTTCTGATTATGAAGAAGTTGTTCTATTAGCTGACCGCGCGCTCGTTATGTCGCGGGGCGAAGTGGTTTCAGAACTCAGTGGAAATTCCGTTGAGGCAAGTAAATTAATTGCTGCATCGAGTTAGGAGCTAGAAAAATTATGAGTAATAACAAAGGAACAGCGGTGGCCGAGGATGCACAGGCTCAAAACAAGACGCGCCGCCGCATCCCCGATGTTGCTCCACTACTTGGCTTTTTAATTTTGCTGACGGTTTTCTTCACCCTCACTAGCCCTTACTTTTTAGATGTAGATAATTTTAAGAACATCTTTGTCGCACTCGCAGTGACGGGAGTTGTTTGCGTGCCCGGCACTATGTTGATGATCGCCGGTCAAGTTGACCTATCTGTAGGTTCATCGGCTGCCGTCTCAGGTATGATCCTTGGAAATGTTGTGAACAGTTATGGAATCTCTACTGGTCTTATTGCCGTTTTGATTTATGGATTAGCAATCGGTGCTATTAATGGATTCTTCGTAACTGTGATTGGTGTTAACTCCCTAATTACCACGCTGGGAACGCTTGCAACTCTCTATGGCATTGCGTTGCTCATCGGTAATGGTCAGACGTTGATAATGAGGAACTTTGAGTGGCTTGGTACTGCACAACCAGCAGGCATTCCACTCCCAATCATCATATTCTTTATCATTGCAGTGATTGGAATTGTTACTTTGCGACGGACTCGTTTCGGACGTTCCTTGTACGCAATTGGATCTAATCCAAATGCAGCTCGTGTTGTAGGTATTCGAAGCAAAAGAATTCTCTTCGTGACATTTGTGCTATCTGGACTTTCCTCAGCTTTGGCAGGCGCAATTCTCTGCTCTCAACTCTCCGCTGGCGACCCAAATGCAGCCCGCGGACTCGAACTCGAGGTCATTACTGCCATTGTCCTCGGTGGCGCCAGTCTTGCCGGTGGTCGCGGAACAATGTGGGGAACAATTATTGGTCTAACCACTATCGGAGTTTTGAATAACGGCCTTATTCTTCTCGATGTGCCAACATTCTGGCAGCGCGTTGCTCAAGGTCTCATGTTGATCTTGGCAGTTTCATTTGACGCAACACGTGAACGACTGGCCTCTAATCGCAGGTAAGGCTAGTAACGAGAGAAACGAGGGTGAATTATGGAACGCTTACTTTTTTTCATCTATCTCTACGAAGGCAAAGAGGCTGAGTACGACAAGCGCCATGATGAGTTGTGGCCAGATATGGCGCAAGCGCTTACAGAGTGCGGTTGGACTAACTACACCCTCTTCCGCAATGGAACCACTGTCGTTGGGTATTGCGAAGCCGTTCCTGATGTTGCCACCGCAGCAAAGAAGATGGGTGCAACTGAAGTCAATGCGCGTTGGCAAGAATCATTTAAAGACATTATTCGCCACATCACAGATCGCGAGGGAAATCTCCTTTCCTACCGCGAAGTTTGGCACCACAATTAAGTCCACACTTCAACTCACTCGATAGGAATTTCAACTATGGCCAAATTACGAGCAGGATTTATCGGCGCAGGTTCCTGGGCAACAATGGCGCACTTGCCAGCGATTTCTAAGCGCGACGAGGTAGAAATCGTTGCCATTTGCCGTAAAGGTGATGACCTTCTCAAGAAACTTGCCAACCAATACGGCGCGACAGTTGCAACTGAGGATTATCAGGATGTGATTAAGCAAGATCTCGACATCATCGTGGTTTCTTCACCATCTGGTTTACATCATGAACACTCTAAGGCTGCTCTCAATGCAGGAGCGCATGTTCTCTGCGAAAAACCAATGACGATTACCAGTGCTGACGCTTGGGACTTGGTTGATACTGCAAAGAAGAATGATCGCGAATTACTTCTAAGTTTTGGTTGGAATTATCAAAAGATGATTCAAGATATGTACCTCCAACTCCAGAAAAAAGGAATTGGCAAACTTGAATCGATGTCGATTCAAATGGCATCACAGACCCGCGAACTTCTCAGCAACACCGGCGCCTATCCCGATGCATCGCCAGAGCAAATTCCGGAGCAGAGCACCTGGACTGATCCAAAAGTTTCTGGTGGTGGATATGGTCAAGCGCAGTTAACACACGCGCTTGGTTTAGCGTTCCGTCTCTATCCAGCTCGAGTCAAAGAGGCGATGGCTTTTATGGCCGCGCCGCTCAATGCTCCAGTTGATCTTCACGATGCTGTCATCTATCGCTTTGAAGGTGGCGGAATTGGAACGATGTCAGGCGCCTCAGCGCACCTTGGCGCTAACAACAATCACCACGAAGTAGTGGTGCATTGCGTTGGTAGCGAAGGTCAATTCATCATCGATCTCAATCGTTCGTTCGTTTACATTCACTACACAGATGGCACCACTTATCAGCCCAATGTCGCTGCAGATGCCGGCCATTACATTTTCTTTGGCCCTGCTAATGCATTGGTTGATGTGGCACTTGGCAAGAAGGAGGCCAATATGGCCCCCGGTGAGCTAGGTGCAATTACTGTTGATGCCCTTGAGCTTGCCTACAAGAGCGCTGCTACCGGCGCTATTGCCAAGCGTTAAGCGCGCGCACCTGACTTAAACCTCTAGTATCTGGAGTTAATGGCAACGGTAACTCTCACCTACGGACATGGCACGGAGAATGATTTTCTCCTCCTGCTCGACGAGGCTGACCAAATTCAAGTCTCTCCGGAAGTTATAGCCAAACTCTGCAATCGCAAAGAGGGTATTGGCGCCGACGGATTTATTCGCATGGTTAAGCGCGATGGCCACTGGTTTATGGATTATCGAAATAGCGATGGTTCGCTCGCTGAAATGTGCGGCAATGGGATTCGAGTCATGGCTCGCTATCTTGTTGATCGTGGACTCCACAATGCAGGGCTATTTCCTATTGATACTCGAGCGGGAAAGAAATTTCTCTCGGTTCCCGAATCTGGAGAGATCTCCGTCAATATGGGAAAAGTTGAAGACCTATCCGATATCGACGATTTCGACGAAATTCTGGTTAACCAGAATGGGCACCAATGGAGCGCGCTCACTATTGATGTCGGCAATCCTCATGCAGTGGCCTTTGTAGCTTCACTTGATCAAGTGGGGTCGCTCGAAAAGGCGCCAGAAGTTTCGCCAGAGGATGCCTTTCCTGAGGGCGTGAATGTTGAGTTTGTCGAAAATATAGGTAGTAACGAGCTGCGGATGCGCGTTCATGAGCGTGGCTCAGGAGAAACGAAATCCTGTGGCACGGGAGTGTGTGCCGTCGCTCTTGCAGCAACGGTGCATCAGAAAAAGAGACTTCCAGTGCAGTGGACTATCCATGTACCTGGTGGCACGTTAAAAGTAGATATTGATTCTCACTCCAATGCTGTGTTATCCGGCCCAGCCGTTTTAGTAAGTGAACATCAGGTAACTCTGTGAAATCAGAAGATCTTTTTCAGCGCCTTCTTCAAGAGAATGAACAGGCACGATTAGATTTCGAAAATGAAAATAATCAAGATCTGAGTGAAGAGCTATCGGAGCGGCGCGCGCTAAAACGTGTTGCGGGTATCTCGACTGAACTTGAAGATATTTCCGAAGCGGAGTATCGCTCCCTTCGATTAGAGCGCGTGGTCCTTGTTGGGGTATGGACTGAAGGCACTGGTGAACATGCAGAGAATTCATTAAAAGAATTAGCAGCGCTTGCGGAAACTGCAGGTTCGCAGGTGTTGGAGGGAATTATTCAGCGTAGAGATAAACCAGATCCGGCAACTTTTATTGGCTCGGGAAAAGTAAGCGAATTAAAATCAATTGTTGCGGCAACAAAGGCCGATACCGTGATTTGCGATGGGGAACTCTCACCTGGACAGCTCCGACAACTTGAAGATCGCGTGAAAGTGAAAGTCGTCGATCGGACTGCGCTTATCCTTGACATCTTTGCGCAGCACGCAAAAAGTCGAGAAGGTAAAGCGCAGGTTGAGCTTGCACAAATTTCTTATCTACTCCCGCGCCTTCGTGGTTGGGGTGAGTCACTCTCTCGTCAGGTAGGTGGTCGAGCCGGCGCAGGCGGTGCAGGTGGCGTTGGTATTGGCGGTCGCGGCCCTGGTGAAACAAAGATTGAAATCGATCGTCGTCGAATTCGTGATCGGATGGCAAAGTTACGAAGAGAAATTAGCGAGATGAAAGTTGCCCGAGATACCAAGCGCCAAGAGCGAGTACGCCATCGCATCCCTTCGGTTGCTATCGCCGGGTACACCAACGCTGGGAAGTCCTCACTGCTCAATCGACTTACCGATGCAGGTGTCTTGGTTGAGAACGCGCTCTTTGCAACGCTCGATCCCACAACGCGTCGCGTTGAGGGAAGTGATGGCCGGGTCTACACGCTTACAGATACCGTCGGTTTTGTTAGCCATCTTCCACATCAACTAATCGATGCCTTTAAATCTACGTTGGAAGAGGTTTCAGGCGCGGATTTGATTCTCCATCTCGTTGACGGCTCGCATCCAGAGCCGTTGGAACAAGTTAGGGCAGTCCACCAAGTTATCGATGAGATTGGTGGCTCGAAGATTCCTGAACTTATTGTTATTAATAAAGTAGATATCTCCGATCCACATCGAGTGGTGGAGTTAGTTAATCAATTGCCCGGCAGTATCCCGATCTCAGCACATACCGGTTTTGGCATTGCTGAGCTGCAAAGAGCTATCGAAGCAGCGCTGCCACATCCTGATATCGAAGTGAGAGCAGTTATCCCTTACACCAGGGGAGATTTACTCCATCAGATTCATGAGAGCGGCGAAATCTTTACTGAAGAGCACTTGGCAGATGGCACCCATGTACGCGCACGTGTAGATGCCCAACTAGCTTCAGCCCTAGAGCGATTTACCGCTTAATCTTGTAACCGGTAGGGCATTTCGGTTGTAAGCCACTCACTTTCTTGGTGAGCTTTCCTTTAATACAGACGATAGTTACATTCTTTTTATTGGAAGGTACGGGAGCTGGTGGTGGCGTCGGTTGGATAAATGCAGTTTTTGGAAATTTAATTTTTATTTGCGGTGAGGAGTAGTGAAATCCGTAGGCCTTAATCTCGATTTTATCTTCAGCCGTTATGTACTTTGTCGTTGACGTTGCTGCAGAGGTGTCATTTGCGTTGTATTCAATTGTGACCTCTACCCGAGAGAGGTATTTTGGTTCGATATTCCATATCTTTCGGATGAAATCTCCGCGAATGGAAGTTTCAACCCAGCCATCGATGACTTTCCCAGTTACATCGTAATGGGCATTTCCGGTGGGCACATTGAGCGTTCCAGCCTGGGCATCAAAGACCACTTGACCAAAGCATTGCGCGTTGGAGGTAATAAAAATGCCTCCGGCAGGAATTTTCCCTGCAGCGTGGTGGTACTCCGCCCAATAAGGAACCATCAACACTTTGATGTGGCGATAGAGCGA
>RFXN01000045.1 GCA_009921625.1 Candidatus Fonsibacter lacus
TGTTGCGACTTGATACGGCGTGGCACCCAAGGTGGCGATTGCCGCGAAGTCAATGGCGGACTTTCCGACAAGCGATCCAAACTGGGAGATGCCCTGGCCGGACCAGAGCAAGAGGAAGTCACGGTGGCGCAGCAATGTGGGAGCGCGTGGTGAGGGGGCAGGCACGGAGGCGACGGTAACAGAACCCGACGCTAATGTATGAACTCTTATTCGTCACACCCATGTTGGTAATACGAAATACATCAGAAAGTGATCATCTATGAGAGAGGGTAATTCGTAAATGTAATAGAAAATTGTAGTAACTCAATCGAGGTGGCTTGCCCATAGAAAGTAGTGTGTAAAAAGTAATGTTCAACAAAGCTAGCCACTAAGGTCGCTGGGCCTGCTGATACATTTGGTGGAGGCTCGGATCAAACGTGCTTTCCGGTGCATCGCTTGCTAGCACAGGTTCTAACGCTGAGACCACCAGTCCTCGGTCATCGAGAATGGTTGCGATTTTAGCGAGTAAGACTCGCGACTTATACATTCGCTGACTGGATACGAGTACTGGTCGAAGAACTTCCACAGCAGACGGAGTATCGTTGAGTGCAAGATAAACGGTAGCATACCGGCAAATAACGTCGTCGTCGTCCGGATGACGTTGGATCAGAGCTTGACAAATCTGCAACGCTTCACCAAGCCTGTTTTCGACCAACGATGCATCAATTAGAGCCAGCCAAAACGAAGCCTTCAGGTGATCTGGCGGAAGCTGTGCAACTAGCGCTTGCAGTGCTTTAATTGCCTGAGAGCCACGTCCTGTGCCCAGTAATTCTCGTGCGTGTGCAACTGTGCTATCAACGGTAGATTGAGTTTTCGCGTTTGCGTCGACAACGAGTTGGCGTGCACGAATTGAGTTCGGTTGGAAAGCAAGGGCGACCGTTGCAAGCCTAACCGATTCTTCCTCAGCCCCGGCTAAGGCGCATGCTTCCGCGAATTCAATGATTTGATCACTGGTACCTGCTGAGCTTTCCATTCCAACCCGGTGCCACACGCCTGTGTCATCAATGGCCTGCAGATTAAAGCGATACAAACATCTGGTTTCGTATTCGTGAACTGCGCGTCTGCAGCCATCCCAGAAACCATAGTCATCAATCTGTATAATACCGCCATTAACAAGATTTGGAAGTAAACAAGACAATATTGTTGCAGTTGAGGTGTACCAATCGCCATCTGCATGCAGAAGTGCAATTTCGCTCACCTGACGCACCAGACGCGGAAGGGTATTTTCAAACAATCCGGGCACGGCAGTAACAGTATCTTGCACCTGAAGCCGCGTGGTGATCACATCCAAGTATTCTGAACGTGGAGCTACCAACGATCCCTCTCCCCACGGAGTTTCATTGGCGTGGACGCCTCGATGAATATCTGCGTCGGTTGCTGCCGGCATCCCTGTGAAGGTGTCACAGCACCAGACGCGGCGGGGCCTTTGCGAGTACCTCTTCACCGTCGCGGCGAGGAGCGCTGCGCTCCCTCCGCGCCACGTCCCGCATTCCACGATGTCACCGGGTACGTCATCAAGGCATAGCTGGCGGACTGCACAGAAGAGTGTCCAAAGCCTCTGCCGGCTCAGAAAAGTGAAATCTCTAATAGCGGCGGTTATGCGATCAAATTCTTGCATCACCTCACCTTCAGTAGGCTCTAGAAATCCGTTATGTGTTAGCCAATCTGCAATTAGATAATTGTGAACATCCTTCGACGTCTTGAACACGCCTCTCAGATGTGACATTAAGCGATGAGAGCCAGGAAACCTTCTCATCAGCTGTGCGGGCGTACCGGCTGCGGGGTTGTCAATACCAAGGCGATGCTCAGCGATGACTTGGGTCACAAGTGCTGCATTCAGTGGGTTTGAGCGCTCCGCGGCCGCGAGGATTGACCTTGCTTCAGCGATGCAATCTTCAGCCATCCGAGATAACGCGTGCAGAAATGGTGAATCGAGAGGGGTCCGCGGGTTGTTTCCAATGGCTTCGTCAGGCTTGCCAGACTTGTCTTGGGCGTTTGGTTCAGACGTATGGATTGGACTGGGTGATAACGGGAAGGACGAGAGATGGGCAGGCAAAGCGACGCCGATACCGGGATCGGGAAAATGTTGCAATGGGACGGCATTCCCGCGCCAAGCTACTCCCATCACCTGCATGGTGTGATAAACCATCACATTCCAGCCCCGGGACCTAAAGTATTCAAGCCCGGCAGAGACATCCGGAGATGCCAAATCGTGGAAGAGGACCAGTGCGTCTGTGGCCGCGAATTGTTCGCACGTTTCGGCGTCAATTTTCGGCGCCGAACCATCGTGGTCGCCGTCGATGAAAATTAGGCCCCATCGCTTTCCGTTTGCGCCCAATTCGCGAACGAGTTCTGGGCTTTGTCCCGGATGAAGGGTCACTCTCTCTCTGACACCCGCGGCCTCCAGCGACTGCTCAACACTCTGCCGAAAATCGGCACGTTTCAGCAACGGATCGATGACGTCCAGCTGCACGCCTCCGAGTGCCAGATGGCAAGCGGACCATCCAAGCCACGCTCCAATCTCGAGAGCCAGGAATGAAGAATTAGCGCGTGCAGTATTGTAAAGAATATGAGCCTCGTCGCGGCTGAGGAACCCAACCATCGGGGCACGACTGTCAACGTACCAGTTGTGATTGGCTTCACGCCGCAAGTAGGGCCAAGGTTGAGCATCCGGGTTTCCCTTGATCATGCAAGGGAACGCGCTGTCCGGCCGAACCACCTCGAGGCCTTCCGAGACATAATCGCCCGACGGTAGACACGCGCGCTCGAGTACCTGCAGGGTTTCACGGAGCATTCTATCTTCGGTAAACATGGTTTGAGCGCGTTCTCGAAGTCGCCGTCCCATGTCCGTCCGTCCCTGGTGGTCACTGGATAGGGTGGCAATTGCTGAAGCGAGAGCGTCTATGGTCTCGTCACGGTTCACCCCCGGATCTGGTAGGAGCAGCCCACATCCCCCTAGCTGTTCAGGGATGCCGCTTACTGCTGTTGCGCAGACAGGCAAGCCTTTGGCCATTGCTTCCATGATTGCCAGAGGCATCCCTTCAGCTCGTGTTGGCAGCACGAACATGTCCGAAGCATCCAATAATGCGTCGGTTTCGTCAACATGTGACAATAGGGTCACATAGTTAGAGAGGCCACCTTCTAGTATCTTGCTTTGCAATTCGCCCTCAAGTTCGCCAGTCCCGGCGATCACTACTCTTATTGAGTGCGTATTAGTAGATTGTATGAATTTGGTAAGCGCAGCCAGTAGTATGTCGTGACCTTTTACTGCGCTGAGCCTAGCTAACATGGTGACCACGCAAGTAGAATCGGCGATGCCGAGTTCCGATCGTTTGATCATTCGCGAGGCGCGATTCGCTGGGATGAAAAATCGCTCTGGTCGGCCATAGTGTATGAGTTTGCCCAAGTGGCTTGGCAGACGAAAGTGCGAGCGAAGAATCGAAAGTGTATACAAAGACACCCCAATCACTTCAAATGACTGGGCATAATTGAGTTCGTTGCGTTCGACAAGAAATGGCATTGACGTTGACAGATAAGCTTCGGCAAATCCTTCCGTCACGACGAACGGGACGTTTTGCAGAGCAGCTGTTTCGCGACTGGCAAGGTTCGAGAATGGGCAACAATTAGCAAAAAGAATAAATGATGGCTGTACTTGATTTAATACTATATCAGCAAATTGATGATGAGATAAACTATTGATGAACGCACTAGTCGGGTCTCCAGGGAAAAAGATGTGCGTGATGGACTGCCGCGTGCGCTCCCGCTGAAGATAGGTGTCGCCTTGGGGCTGAACGAAAACCACCGTGAATCCGCTCGCTTTCAGCCCCAAAGCCATGGAGTGAGCATATTGGGCGACACCGCCAAATCCGACGTCATCAGTCCAAATGAGCGCGACTTCTTGCCTTCTGATCGCCATTCGAGGAGGCCTCCAAGTTCTTTAGCACCCAAGATTTATTGGCTCGCAACATCGCTGATCACACAACTGAAACAATTAGTTCACCATCGTAATTAGTGATCATTGTTTGTGACAGCTGATTCACTCAGTAGGCATTTATAGGAGTTAATTAGTGAAAGTTGTTATGTTGAATAGAGAGCAATTGTATAGTGTCATCAGACTAGAAGTTGAATATCTAAATGTTAAACCAATAATCGTTGAGCTTGGAGTCTTGCGTGGGGAAAATGCGTTGAAAATGCTCACTGCTTTTGAACCAAGCTCGATGTACCTGATTGATTCCTGGAGTAAAGAAAGTCACGATGAATTTTCCGCTTCCGCTCAAAGGCGACCTTGGCAGCTAAGTGCAGATGCTTTAGAAGCGTATTATGGGGGCGCGCTGAGCGAGAAGGCAACTGGACGGGTTCAGGTCGTTCAGGGTGCACATGACGTGGGATTGAAGTTTGAGGAAATCTCATTACCGGAAGGCTGCAGCAACCGATACTCAAACAGTCGCTACAAGTCAGGGGGTCATGTCTCAGGATGGGTGGGGTGAGGTGGGCATTGAAGAAGACGTTGCGTTTTACGAGAGTAGCGGCCCGGAATCGCTTTAGTACACAAATCATTTCCCCGATAGTATGTCTCATATCGGGATCATGCAATTCAAGTATGTGTATGCAATTAGATAATGATATTTTTCTCCAACTCTCAGTTGTACGGGCGCATGGAAGGTGTATCTCGGAAGCTTTAAGTGTGTCGGCGCGGTTCCGAAAGCCGTAAGTGGTCAAGATTTCCTGAGAGGATGGAGGTCGCGAAGTTGCAATATTGGCGAACCTGAGGATGCTCAAGTTCGGACGCTCGTAAAAGTACCGATCCGGATGTAGATGTCGGCCAAATTGATGGTTTCCCCCCGGGCGCGCCGCGGAAGAAGGCCTCAAAGTGTGCTCATTGCTTCCTCAGGCAGGTATCAAGGGCCTCGCGAAGGTGGGCAATGCCGATGCAGTGTCCTACATTGCAGTAATTCTCGCTGTCGGCGCGGTTCAAGATGCGGAGTTGCACACCGAGCGTCGACCAGCTTATCCATGCGTCCAATGGGTGCCTCGAGCGGTGAAATCTCACGACACGTCCCTCGCGGATACTTTCACTTATGTCACGAATCGTCGTATAGGGAAGAACTTGGATCATCGAGTGAAGCGTCGGCATGGGTGAAATGACGATATCAGTCCCTGCACGTCGTGGGAATCGGTGGCATGCGAGACCTTTTCGAGTGCCCACACGTACGGCGGGTCGAGAGACTGTCCCAAAAATATGTAAACATACGAGCGACTGGCAACGCTAACTCTGTTGATGACAGAACCCCGGAAACCGCGCGCTTATTGCAAAAATGAGTATGCGTTTCTCACAAGTTCAATATCCGGAGTTGTTGGTTGGTTGGCCAGAGGTGCCAAGTGCAGATGAAGGACGCGTTGGATCAATGAGTATCCATCGTGATCAATCATGTGCTCTTCCAAGTCATCGCCGTCACCCTGCATCACGAGCGTCGCAGTTTCGTAACGTGTGGCGTGGATTGAAATGGGCAACGAGCAAGAGGTGAACACTTCTTAAGCGTCTTGAACAGTGGTGTTCCGGAACGTCGAAGCCAAAAGAAATGTCCCCAGCTCGTAGAGGCACATAGCGACTGGGCTATCCTCGTTTAGTCGTTGGTCGTTGACCACTCCTTGCGCATTCATGCCTCCAATCCTGACGCTTCGATCTCTGGGGTAAGTTCACCGCCCAGAGCATCAAGTACCGTCGTGCATATCCGTGGTGGTGCAGAAACCCACCGATTTGAACAGTCCATGCCCGGCGTTAGCATTTTGGTCTGGACGGTTGTGAAATGTGATCGATACCCAGAACTACCAAACAGTTCTTGAAAGAACGAGATTAGATATTGAGTAAATTGCGCGAAGTGAATTATCCACATGAGTTGCGACGCGGTAAAAAAACGTGCATTAAAATCATCTGCACTTGAGCTGGTAGACGGCAACAGGGAGGGTCTATGAGCTGAGAGAGGTTCAATCGATCTGCTTCAAGACGGGTGCGCCAGTCTCCAGTCGAACTGGAGGCGCCCACGAGTTTACCAGGCAAGTTTTCTGAAATGATAGTAAAAATATTATCAATAATAAATTGAGTACTATAACAAAATAAGTACTAAGATAGATCACAAAATCTAACTAAAATATCTAGCGGATGACGCACAACATAGTAGCCCGTGCGCTTCGTTCGTGCACCGCAGTTACGATTGTTGATGTGGTCAGTGCCGTTCCAAACGTTCGGGTACCACTGTGATTTAACGAGACGTGCCCGGTGACAACGCGCCCGCTAGGTTGTCCTGTCAGAGCCACGGATACCGGATTGTACATTTGTATCTGGAGGTCATTGGCAGGTGTCGACGAGATGTAAGAATGGCCGGCTCCTGAGACGCCGCAGACTATTGAACCACGCCGGTTAAGCTTTGGCATGATGTAAGCATGCGCCTCGGGCCAAGTGCAATATGTGACTGGCCAGGTCTGATCAGAGTTGCCCTGTATTCAGTGTCGGTGTCAGGAAGGATTGATAGTTGAACACCGTACGGAATTCTAAGCATCTCGATGAGAAGTTGACACTGGGAACTCGCAGGAACCGTTGCCTAGTGGGTGTGGTTCAGCATCCGGAAGACGATGGCTTGATCGTCGGCCGTTGCATTCGTTGCCACACAAATCGAATAAGTGTCAGCCAGGTCTGCGAGATAGAGCTGGATCCCGTGAGAAGTGTTTGGTGCAATTTTCTGGATCACTGATATATTCATTGAGCGCTTTTCATTCTTTTGAAGAGTGAGAACGGATAAGTAATATTATAGTTTCTTAAGCACATGCATCAATCGAGAAAAGAATGTGTAGAAACTAAATAATAAATTTAATAATTAGGATAAGGAAATGGTGAAAGGGTGGAATAGCGAATGCTGAAAGTGGGTGGAACTGATGAGCAATATACCCCATGAATGATGAGCGTCCCTCCAACCCGCGGCGAGTTCTCACGATCACGCCTGCAGAACCGAACTACTTGCCCCCGCTGCGGGTTGGAGATTATCAGATTATCGCAGGACCAAATTGGCAAGATTCTGTTACCGGATCAGCTGGTCGGACACTACGTACCCCGTAACCTGAACCGGTTTGACTGTCCGAAGATCTTGGTGATTGGAGACACCCACCACGGACCTGATCCATTACAGATGCTTCTTTCATACATTGAGCAGGAAGAGTTTGACGACATCCTATGTGCGAACACTCCTCACCACGCGCACTGGTCGGCAGCCCTTGGCCGGCGCGCGGTTGGGTGGTGGCCCTCGCCAGATGTGCGTCATTACCCTCAGCCAACCGTCTTGGCGGAGGCACGTGACCGTGCCCCGGTGTTTGTCGGTCAGGTCGGGAGATGGCATCCAAGGCGGCAGACGTCGATCGAATTTCTTCGTCGATGTGGGTTGAACCCGCGCCACGTCTACGCTCCCGCAGAAATCGCGTCTCGCCTGTACGCACGGTCGCTGGTCAGCCTCAATTTCACCCTGAACGGCGATACAAATGCACGCATATTTGAGGTGCTAAGTTCCGGAGGGTGTCTCGTCACAGACCGCCTTGAACAACAAGGTGGGCTTCGATCACTCTTCACGGAGGGCGAACACTTCCTCGGTTATGACGACGACGACGAACTTGTCTCGCAAGTTAGGTGGGCACTTTCCCACCCTCGCGAAGCGGTGGAGATTGCCCGGCGTGGAAATGAGGCGTACGTCGCGAAGCACCTGCCGGAAATCAGGGTGCGTAAATTCTGGGACCACGTCAACGGCCG
>RFXN01000046.1 GCA_009921625.1 Candidatus Fonsibacter lacus
AGGTCTTGATCCAGACTTTGTAGTTCTTGCCTCTGGTTATGTTGAGATAGCACTGGGCGCTGCATTAATAACTCTTTGGAGATTTCGCAAAGAAGTTGGGTTAGCCACAGCCCTCTTCTTTATTCTTATTTTCCTTGGAAATATCCGCCAATATGTTGATGGAATCGACGCTTTTGGTCTTGATACTGATAGAAAACGAGCAATCAGGTTATTGTTTCAACCGCTCTTAGTTTTCTGGGCGCTCTGGTCCACTGATGCATTTAAGAAATATATCTTGCGCGCCCGTAGGGATTCGAACCCCAAACCTTCTGATCCGTAGTCACCAGATTTGCATCAGGTCTCTTCATTAGGCTATCACTATGCTCCGACTAGCCCATTCAATTTATACTCCACCAATTCGTCTATTTGACAATGCATCCAGATAATTACCCTGCTTTATAGAAAACGTATAACTAGCATTTGGCTCACAATAAAGTCTTACGATGACAGTCACTATTCAAAATTGAGCTTCTTTGTTAATCCGAGCTTCATAAAAGCGTAGGTTCTTAAACCCCTCTCTATATTTCCAGAGGAACAAAGCTAACACGCGCTAGAGCACTTACACTCGGATTAATTAAGCGCAGCGATTCAAGTTACTCTAAAATTCGTACCAATTGGCCAACTTCAACTTAACAGCTTCTTATAAAGTATTCAAGAGTTGATTCCTAAAAATATCGGAGCTAACTCAATTACAAATACTGATGTAAGTGGATTACCAGTTCTAGCAAAACCTAGACCGAGAACACCGGCCCGATAGTTCACTAAAGAATCGCTCCAGAGCCAAACGCTAAAGCCATTAAAATTTCTTATACAGGTTCATCTTCAATCATGGTTAGGAATGCATCAGCTCGTTCTTTTGTCGCTTCTATTAGTCGAGCATTAACTTCATCTGTGCCATGAGCCCATTCATGAGCAAAATTCGAATCTTTGCCATATTCGATATGTCGAGCCACTAATCTTGTTAGCCTAATCTCATCATCTATTTTAAGATACCAGGTCTCATGTAATTGAGTTGCGACTTCGTGCCATCCATGCGTTTCAAGAAGTAAATAGTTTCCTTCAACCAAAACTATTTTTGTTTTAGAGCTTATTACGCCCTCTGCAGCAATAGATTCCTCTATCTCTCGATGGAACATAGGAAAATAAATATCGCTCTCTAGGTCGGTTGCTACACGCTTTAGTAACTGGGTAAAACTTATTGGATCAAATGTATCTGGAGCACCTTTTCTATCAGAGCGACCAAGATCTTTGAGTTGAGCATTGCTGAGGTGATAACCGTCCTGTGAAAGAATTGTGGTTTCTTCTTTGGGAAGTAGCTCTCTAAGTTTCGATGTAACGGTAGATTTTCCAGCTCCCGGTTTGCCAACAATGCCAACAAGTATTCGTGTATCCGAGGCTTCTCTAAGTTCTAGGATTCGATTCCTAGCGCTAGTAAGCCCATTAATATTACGGGGCATCAATTAGCTATATGCCTTAGCTAACTTGGCTTCTAAATACTCTCTTGATGACTTTGCCATTGATTTGTTATCTGTCCAAAGGTTTCGCCAGATGCCAAGCGTATTTGAAAGATCTTTGCTTACAACAGAAGAGGAGAAAGACTCGAATGTAATTGGTCCTGAGAATCCAATTTTGGCGAGTGCGCCAAAAAATGAATCAAAGTCGATATTTCTTCCCACTTGCAATTACTGGCGCAACCAAATCTTGTTCCTCAATATTCATATGGTAAACATCTAAGTGCACATAAACATTATCTTCGCCGATATCAGAAATCACGCTAAGACATTGATCTGCAGTATTAATGAGGTTCGATTCGTATCGATTGACCGGTTCAAGGCCAAGTGAAATACCTCGAGATTTAGCGGACTGTGCTAGCCGGCGTAGAGAATTAACAGCATTGGTCCGCGCTTTCTCTGTTGGAGGTGTTTGGTATTTTCCAAGAGCGCTATAGGTAACACCGCCAAGATAACTCCCACCGAGTGCTTCAACAACGGCAAGAGCTGCGAATAACCGATCCTCGCCACGCTTAACAATGGCAGGGTCTTCGTTATTTATATCCGCGTCAAATGAGAGTCCTAAAGAGCATGCCGCGTTCATATTGAATTCTTTCAACACCTTTACGGTGTTAGATGTATCAATTGACGCCGGATCTAGAGCCGGTATCTCAATAAGACTATATCCGGCATCCGCAGAATTCTTTATTGCGGTTCGGCAACTCTCCTTCGACCAGTCACCAACCCAAACAAGGGCATGGACCCCGATTTGATTCTTGTACGGCTTCATCGAATCTTTGCTCCTGACGCTGCTCCGGTGATTAAGGAGACTAGTTGATCTCCATCAGTATCTTTCGCTCTCATTCCCGCCATAACGGAACCTTGGCGCATAACCCAAATATGATCTGCAAGTCTCAATACCTGATCAAAGTTGTGACTTATTAGCAAAATTGCCAAACCTTTAGCCTTCATTCGCTTTATCAATTCTTCAACTTTGGCTGTCTCCTTAACTCCAAGCGCTGCAGTTGGCTCATCCATAATTACCACTTTTGAACCCCAACCAGCTGCTCGGCAGATTGCGACGGCTTGACGTTGTCCGCCCGAAAGTCCGCGAGTTCGTGCTTTAACTGAAGGAATGTAAACATCTAAATTTTTGAGCATCCCTTCTGACTCTTCGCGCATTTTCCGTTTATTCAAAAGTTTTGCAGGGCCAAAACCAGTTGTGATCTCTCGATTCAAGAAAAGGTTCTGCCAGATAGTCAAATCTTCAATCAGTCCTAGAGTCTGGTAGACGGTTTCTATTCCGAAGCTTCTTGACTCCTCCGGACTATTAAATTCAACTTTCTCGCCATTAATTTTGATTTCACCACTGTCCGCGGTGTAAACACCTGAAATACATTTTATCAGCGTTGATTTTCCCGCTCCATTATCGCCAACAATAGCTGTGACTTCACCGGCTGCGGCTGTGATGCTGACGCCACGTAACGCTTCAACACTTCCGAAGGCTTTCTGGATATCCTTGCACTCAATTGCTACTTGCTTCATTTACTGGTTGTCCTAACGAGAGACGCTGAAATAATTACAACAACTCCAACTGCGATGTACTGATAGTAAGAGGCTACGCCGAGGATAGTCAGTCCGTTGGATAGCGCTTGAAGCAACAAAGTTGCAACGAATGGGCCAAGGATTGTTGCCCTTCCACCAAACAGGCTAACGCCGCCAAGAACTACTGCAGCGACGGAGTTGAGCAAAATTGACGTGTTAGCAGCGGGCTCCGCTGCACCAATTCTTGAAATTGCAAGCACCGCAGCAAAACCTGCGAGAGATCCAGAGATTGCATACACCAAAACTTTTATCTTCACGATTGAGATACCCATCGCACGCGCTGCATCCGGATCGCCACCAACAGCAAGCAAGTGAGTGCCGAATCGGGTATAAAAAAGAACAAAATGGGCGATAAGTACTATCGCAAAGGCTATAAACATCAAATATGGAATGTGGGCAAATTCGTTAATTGCCACATTGGCTAGTCTTTCGTCAATAATTTGACGAGGTTTGCCATCGCTGAGAACAAGTGCGGCGCCGGCGGCAACGCTCAATGTGCCTAAAGTAACGATGAAATCATTTATCTGTCGCTTCGCAATAATTAATCCGTTAAGGATTCCGCAGAGCAAACCGGCTAAGGTGGAAAAGATCATGCACTGATATAACGGCCAGCCATTCGTAAAAGCTATGCCGAAGCAAACTGCTCCGAAAGTCATGATGGAACTAACCGAAAGATCGATACCTGCAGTCGCCACGGTAAATGTTTGACCCACAACAATTATTGCCGGAATTGCCGACGCTACAAGAATGTTATTTAGATTGTAAGTTGTTAAAAATGCTTCGGGGCTAAGCGCCCCAAAAACAAGCACAACAAGTAAAAAAGCAACTACAACAAGCCACTTAGACCAGAAAAATGGGTCCCTAAATGTCTCGCGAAAATTATAAATTCTTGATCTAGCGACTGCCTCCGCTTCCGCGGAGGCAGTCTCGTTAGTTCCTTTTGTAGCCACTAGATCAGAAAATTACTTCTTGATCTTGCTCGCGTAAGGATTTGAGTACTTTCCTGGTGGTAGCTGATTTGGGAAGTATCCACGTGTGCTCTTGTTTGTCAGAGCCTGATCGATGTTGCTGCTATCGATGATGTAGTAAGGGGTGATGGTCTTGGCTGGAACTTTGCCGCCTTGTGCAGCAATGATGCAAGCCTGGACGCCCATCTGACCCATTACATATGGATACTGTGAAATGGTTGCCGTGATCTTGCCGGACTTAACCAAGCTAAGAGCATCTGCAATTCCATCAACTCCGTAGATCAACTTGCTGCCAATTCCAGTTGCTCGGCTGATGCCTTGAGCCATCTGGTCGTTAGCTGCGAAGAATGCAGCGATGCTTGGGTTTCCAAGCAACATTGCATTTGCCTTATCAAGGGCTTTTGAAGTATCCCAGTCAGCATTTTCTGGACCAACAAATTTAACTGTTGGATCTGCCTCGAGAGCTCCGGCTTTAAAGCCGTCGATACGTGCCGCACTGGTTACGTTACCTGCGAGACCTGCAATGAGACCAATAGTCTTACCTTTGCCGATCTTTGCAATCATATCTTTACCGCCAGCTTTACCGGCTGCGAAATTATCAGTTCCGGCGAAAGAAGCAATCTTTCCTTTAGCGGCTGACAGTGATGCTGAATCCACTGGTGAGTCAATGTTAATCACAGTCTTGCCACGCTTAGTGATTTTTCCAATCGCTTGTGAAAGGTTGTTGGACGAAATTGGAATAACGATGTAGCAGTCATAGTTCTGACCCGCTAACGAGTCAAGCTTGTTTGCCTGACCGATATCATCGTTAAGTCCTGGAGCTGCTTGTACATTTGCAGTAACTCCGTACTTAAGAGCAGTCTCTTCGATGCCTTCCTTAATGCCGATAAAGAATGGGTTGTCAAGACCCTTTACAACAGCAGCAATACGGATGTCCTTTAGCGCTTTCTTTGGCGCTGCGTTCACAGCTGAAGATGTAACTGCGGTAAATACAAGGGCAAATGCAGATGTCATCGCAAGAGTGAACTTAATCTTGCTATTTCTCAATTTATTTCCTTTCGTGTAAGGGGTTCTAAGCCCACGATTGCTCAGGAGCCTAAAACCGTCCATACCTTATTTTCAAAGGGGAAATAGAGCAATAGCAGCCCATAACATTTTGATAACTTGTGCGTGGAATTTCGGTTTACCAGGGAGCAGCTTGGATTGAGTTAACCCCGAGTTCGCAAGCCTCGTTAGCCGCAAGCGCGTCATCGGTTGTTGCCAAGTCTTTATTCACTACTCTAGCGTTTGTTGAATTTACCCACGCTTTAATTTCTTCAATATATGCAAGTTCAAATCGAGCCATCCAATTATCTGCAAGGTGACCACCTAAAATCGGCGTTGCTTCAAAATTTAACCGCGTGATTACATCGCCAAAAATTCCAACTTCAATAGATCCTTTTTCACACAAGATTTCGAATCTAGCATCATAACCGTAGTTGTTGAAGGCAACTATATCTGCAATCATCATGATTCCATTAGCAAGTTTTGCGGTAATAATTAATGGGTCTGATAATCCAGACTGGGATAAAGAATTTCTTTTAGGGTAGTGGCTCTCAACTTGTACGAAATCTGAGTTAAACATCCACCTGAAAATATCGAAATCATGAATTGCGATGTTTGTGTAAAGGCCATTATCAGTCACCCCTGTTGAGGCGACGTTACGTGTAACTACGCGGATAAATAATGGTGCACCAAATTTTCCAGAATTAACAAGCTCGCGAACTTTTCTATATTGTGGATCGAATCTTCGCATAAATCCGAAATGAATTAACTCTTTACCGGCTTTAGTTTGAAAATCCGATATTTCTTTAGCAATATTTCGGGCTTCTTCAATAGTGGTTGCTATCGGCTTTTCGCACAGAGTTGGCTTTTCCGCCGCTATCGCCAACCTCAGATGATTGACATGTAAATCATCAGGCGATGCAATAATCACAGCGTCGACTAATTCACTCGTAAAAATTTCATTCACATTGTTGGTCACAAGCTGAGGAGTTTTGATTTGAGTCGCAAGTTGGTTGGCCCGGTTAAGGTCTATATCTGATAGCGCGATTACTTCGGCATCAGAAACGTGTTCGGTTATATAGCGAGCATGACCAGAGCCCATTACTCCAGTTCCAATTACTCCTACTCGTAACAAATTAACCAGATTTCAAGATAACGCTGCTATAAGGAATCGGGTCACCGGTATGGATAATTCCGATTGTTTTCCCAACTTGAACCTTAAACTCTTCATGATCAATAATCTCTATCGGGATGCCCTCTAAATGTAATTGATAACTATCAACAGTTGCTTGTTCCACTTTCGCTTTAAATTCTTTCGCCATTACAACGCCACTGAGTTCTAATTCGGGAAGAACCAAATCCAAAATCTGCGGAATCGTTGGAAATCCTTTTTTAACGGCAAGATCGACAGTTTCAACATTCAGGTAAGAGGGAAAAGGTCCATCAACTATTGCTATGGAATTAACATGGCGAAATCTCGCAAGTAATGAAGCGAGTTGGCCATTAATGATTCCGTCGCGCATCATGAGGTCACTTTACCTGAACATAGCGCTTTGCTAAAGGGTCTTGATTAACTGGTTAACTTCCTCTTTGCTTAAATAAGAGGTTTGGGCTCCAGCTCGCATCACACTCTCTGAGGCACATGCAATACCGAGTTTAATTGCAACCTCTGGCTGAAATCCCATTGCTAAACCTGCCGCAAATGCTCCGATTAGACAATCACCGGCGCCGGTGGTGTCAATGGGGGTTTTCTTAGGAGCAGGAATTCGAGTAATTTTTTCATTCACCAAAATTGCACCATCACTACCGAGCGTAATGACGGTGTTCCCAATCCTTGGCAGGGAGCGAATAACTTCGTCATTAATTGGCTCACTTCTTCTCGGATGAAGCTGTGAGAATTCCGTTTCATTTACCACCAGCCAATCAGTATTGGTCAAGAGGTCTTCAGGTAGCGGCAAGAATGGGGCGGGGTTAAAGATTGTTGTAATACCTATACTTTTAGCCACCTTAAATACTTCCGCAATAATATCTAGTGGAACTTCGCATTGAGCCACTATGTAGCCAACATCAGAAAGACTGCCTATTCGCTCAACCACCTCTTTCGCAGAAAGTTTAAAATTCGCTCCAGGAATGATAGTTATGCGGTTTTCGCCATCATCTTCGACCCAGATATGTGCTACGCCAGAGGTTCCCTCAAAATTAAAAATGGGAGCGATATCAATTCCATTTCGTTCTAAATTCTGCAACATGGCATTGCCAAAATCATCACTTCCTACTCCAGCAATCATTGAAACTGGAACGCCGCATCTTGCGGCCATGACTGCTTGATTCGCTCCCTTGCCGCCAAAATGTTGTTGAAATTCGCGTCCGATGACTGTTTCTCCACCATCAGGAACGCGCTTCATGAAAGTTACGAGGTCAACATTCGTGCTGCCGACGACGAGAACTCGATTCTTTGCCAAGTTACCTCCTGGGCACATTTAACTTGCGCGCCCGTAGGGATTCGAACCCCAAACCTTCTGATCCGTAGTCA
>RFXN01000047.1 GCA_009921625.1 Candidatus Fonsibacter lacus
AGCAAGATTCCGATAAGTAGTACAAGTTGAGCACGTTCTTTACTCACTTTTAGTCGAGTAAGAATAATGATAAAGACAAAGACGTTATCGATCGAGAGTGAATACTCTGTGAGCCACCCTGCAAAAAACTCTGAACGTTCTCTGGTGCCTTCCCAGAATCCGAGGCTCCATCCAAAGATGATTGCCGCGACAACGTAGAACACTGTCCAAAGCGCCGCTTCTTTAGTTGTAGTTTCCTGATTTCGTCTCTTTATTGCGAGGAGAAGATCGAAGAGAACTACGCCAATCAGAGCCCCGATCGTAATTAACCATACGGAAGCTGGGGTCATTTCGATCTCTCCTCATCAGGGCATGTAATCGGGCGATTGGCAGCTAGCCTAGGGCATCACCTGTAGGAAGGGGTTATTTCCTACTTTTTCTCGAGAGTTAGCGAGACTGAATTAATACACCAGCGCTGATCTGTTGGCGTTTGGTATCCCTCGCCCTCAAAAACATGGCCTAAATGTGATCCGCAATTTGCACATCGAACTTCGGTTCGCACTCGCCCTAATGAATAATCGGGAATTAATTCAACAGCAGCTTCATCACCTGGTTGGTAAAACGAAGGCCACCCACAACCTGAATGGAACTTATGTTCACTTCGGAAAAGTTCGGCAGCGCACGCCTTGCAGCGATAGACACCAACGCTCTCTTCATCGGTATATTCACCGGTAAATGGCGCTTCGGTCGCCGCCCTTCGCAACACGTTGAAAGATAGATTATCTACTCGAGCCTTCAATTCATTTTCATCGATGTTATGCGGGTAATCACTCATCTTTTACCAATCAACTCTGCAGTGAAGCAACGGGAAAAGGTACGCCTGTAGTTGCGTGGCAATCGTAACCATTTGGATTTTTCTCTAAATATCTTTGGTGGTACTCCTCGGCATCCCAGAAATCAGGCGCTTTAGTGACCTCTGTTGTGATTGAACTAAAACCTAATTTAGTTAATTCGCTTTGATAAATCGCTTTGCTTTTTACTGCCGTATCTTTTTGGTCATCCGAAGTGTAAAAAATTGCGCTTCGATACTGGGTGCCCACATCATTTCCTTGGCGATTAAGCGTGGTTGGATCATGCATTTCCCAAAATGCTACGAGTACTTGGTCGTAACTAATCTGTGAAGTATCGAAAACGACTTTCACAACTTCTGCGTGGTTCGTTGCTCCAGTACAAACCTCTTTATAGGTTGGGTGGGTAGTCGTGCCACCCATATACCCAACGCGCGTTTCTACAACGCCAACCATCTGCCAGAAGCGACGCTCCGCACCCCAAAAACAACCGGTTCCGAAATATGCGGTATCGAGTGAACTCATATGCATATCCTCTTACAGATGAGCCATTTTCGTTAACCTGAATTTGTACCGCCCAGTGGGTCGGGCGTGATATTGCACCGCCCACTGGAGGCGGGTGCGAGGCTTGGATTTCATCTTGGAGAGACGGCAAGCTCACAAAAGCGAGAATCCTGTGAGTGGAATTACCCCTGGCTTCCTTGTTCCACGCCCCATCTACCGGGAGAATAGAAGACCTGCGAAGCAGCCTGGAGAGCTCCAGAGCGCCTCGCGCGATTCTCAACTTTTCCACGTAACGCAAGGGGGCGGCCATGGACTGGCGACATCGCTCTGCTTGTAGGGATGAAGATCCAGAACTTTTTTTCCCAGTCGGCAATACTGGTCCAGCCTTGCAACAAATTGAAGAGGCTAAAAAAGTTTGCAATCGCTGCTTGGTAATTAATGAATGCTTGAAGTGGGCGTTAGAAAGTGGCCAAGAAGCCGGAGTATGGGGCGGTCTTTCAGAAGATGAACGTAGAGCGCTAAAGCGACGAGCTGCGCGTAACCGTGCGCGTGGGATTGAAAATCCGAACCCTTACGAGATTAATCAGCAATAAATTTCAAGGTGGATTCGAGTTCCACCATTCTCTGCTGGTAGTACTTCAATCTTTCCACCCAATTCATTGGTAGTGAGAGTTTTCACAATTTGCAGACCAAGGCTACCGCTCTGTTGAATATCAAAGCCCGACGGGAGGCCAATGCCATCATCACTCACTTCCAATGTAAGCTGATCATTTTGACGCTTGACAGATATAGAGAGCTTAGAGCCTGTGTTTGCAAGTCCATGTTCATAAGCGTTGTGAATCAATTCCGTAAGTATTAAGGCTAAGGGCGTTGCTGTTTCGGGGTGCAATGCGCCAAATTTTCCAATTCGCTCAAGTGTAATTCCAGGTCGCAGGGTGGAAACATCCCTTACCGCAGAGATTAACCTGTCAGCCACTTCATCGAATTCCACCATCTCTTGGGCGGTGGTTGAAAGCATCTCGTGGACTAGAGCTATTGAACCGATGCGACGAATCGCCTCTTCTATTGCTGAGGCAGCCGATGGATCTTCAGCGCGGCGAGTTTGCAGTCTTAGCAAGGCGCTCACGGTCTGCAGATTATTTTTTACGCGGTGGTGAATCTCACGAATTGTTGCATCTTTGGAAATTAACTCACGCTCACGTCGACGAATTTCTGTCACGTTATGCACCAAAACTAGCGCACCGACCCGATCATTTCCCGCTGTTAATGGAAGAACGTAGAGATCGAGTACTCCGTTGCTATTTTCATATTCAATTTGCCGTGGAATTTTCCCGCTAAGTATGGAGTGCCAGGATTCATCTCTAGGGAAGCGATCCTTAAACCCGAGTGAGAGTGACTCAAGAATTTCACCAAGATCACCGAGCTCAAGATCCTCTTGATAGCCAATCTGGCGAAATGCAGAAATAGCATTTGGACTACTAAATGAAATCATGCCATTGCTGTCTAGCCGGATTAATCCATCACCAACTCGCGGCGTAGTTTCCGTAACTACTTTCGCGGCAGGGAAAGTGCCCTCGCTAATCATTCGAGCTAAATCAAAAGCTGCTTCACGATAAGTCAACTCAAGTCGACCTGGGGAACGCATCTGTTCAACATTTCGGTAGCGTGCTATCACTCCGATAACTTTGCTTTGATGCAGAATTGGAATGCACTCCTCTTTTACTAGCAGTTCGCCGACTGGCTCGGGTTCGGTATCGCGTTGGATTTCACCATCAGAGAGCGCTGCATCAATCCAGGGACGTTCGCCCCACCTTACTTTTTGACCAACCAAATCCTTGGCGTACACCGTTGCGGCAGTAGTAGGTCGCATCTGTCCGACTACGACATGACCTTCGGGCCAGCTTTTTGGATTTTCTCTTAGGGGAACCCAGAGTAGTAAGTCTGCAAAAGATAAATCTGCCAATAATTGCCATTCAGAGATTATTGCCCTTAGACGATTTATCTCTTCGCCATTGAGAGTGCTCTTTGCCGTTAACTCATCCAGCGCTGCCATAACTATTCACTGGCTTTCTCTAGCAGCAGAAAATATTCAGAAACGTCGTACCACTCTAATTCTTCATCTTCATCTGTAATTCGATAGATTGCAATCAAGTCTTCCCATAATAATAAAAAAGTGCCGTCAATAATTCCTGGCTCTACTTCTCTCACATCAGCTACAATCAAATCTGCACAGTCAAAGGTTGCAATTATCGGATAATGCTCTTGTTCAGACTTGGTCCGGGCAATTTCTAAGGCAGCATATTCAAGCTCTTCTAGCTCACTTACTCCATATCGTTCTGCTACTTTCTCCGTTGGAGCGATGATGTAAGGAGAGGCCAATTTCTTGCTCTGCGAAAAGGCGCTGAGCGAATTTGAATTCATCGGTAGATACGCTCGCATGAGATAAGACTAATTCGGTTTGGCGATCCAGTCGAATAGTGGCGAAAGAGCTCGGACTCCACTCTTACTTAACTCGCCATCAAGCTGGAGTCTCTTATCAAATGGCAGCATAAATACCGCGGAAATTGCTAGGCCTTGTAATTCCCTCTCAAGAGCTTTGACTCGATTCAAGGCACTGCGAGTCTGAGGCGCTTTTGTGATCACTACAGCTTGCCTCGTGTATTTACCCTTGTTCTCGAAAACGCTTTTAAATAGCTCGGCAATGCACTCTTCGTCCAACTCTGAACAGTAAATAATCGTCCGATCAGCCGATTTCTTACGTGCAAATAAAAGAAACTGATCGCTCGAGGCTAATTCCAATGTTCGCCTTAGCATTCGTGCACCAACGCGTGGAGCCACACCCAAAATTTGCAAGGCATCATCAGATTTTTCACTGTTAAATCCGATTGGTACAACAGATGATAAAAGACCTGGCAACATCTGCAGTGAATTTTCTGAGAGAGTTAATACATTTGAGAATTCTTCTTCGCCAATGAGAACTGTGGATAAAAACTTTCGCTTTAGATCTAAAAAATTACCGCTTATCCTGTCATGTTCTTTAAATTCGAGCGGAAATGAATCCCAGGTAGAGATAAGAATTTCATTACCGCGTAAGCTTTCAGCAATATCATGCAGTGAGAGAAAGCGCCCGGAGACTTTAAATTCTGTCGATTCCAAGACCTTAAGGACTCGTTGTTCTAAATCTGGGTCGACAATCAACAGATTGACCGATAGATCAGAGAGCATCGTCAAGCCCTTTACTGAGCCAGAAATCCTTGCCAAGAAGAAGAGTTAAAAAACCGGAGACATCCTCTGGATTAAGCAAAATAGTCGCGTTTGCTTCTCCATTAAATTGACCCGGTATTTTCTCAATCGAGAGAATTTGTATTCGCTGATAAACCTTTAACATGCTCACTGATTTCTCACTTGCCCCTTCGGTGGGTACATCAAAGAAATAAATATCAACTAAATCACCCTGTTTAAGTCCAATGGGTTTCTTATTACTTGGAAGAGTAAAAGAAATTTCTTTCCTGAGTTCCGGAGAAGTTGCGCTACTTATTGCATCTCGCGGAATGAGCTCTCCTTTGCTGATTTTCCGCAAAACTCTTCGAGCTGAAAATTTCGCGTTAGCAGTTATGTAATAGTTTGCAGCAGCGCGTAGATCAATCGCTATTCCCTGAAAATCTGAGGCAGCAACCGTTTCGCCTGCATTTAAATCGCGGGTGGCGGCGAAGTATTGATACTTCGGGAGCGCATCTCGCGTAGATAGGTACATCCCAGCCACGCCGATTATCACGAACACTGCCCCGATTACCTCTTTTTTTCGCATGGGCGTTTATTACAAGAAGCCGCCGGCTAGGCCGTAATTGATTTCGCACTCATACTTTCGAATGAGGAAAGATTGGATAGAGGTAGGAGGTCGGATGAATTTCTTGACATAAATCTCATGTCATGACAACCATCCTCTTCCAAGAAGCACTTGACCTATTCGGGCCAAGCTCCCCTGACAAATCTCCTCTCAAATCGACGCTCACCTTTAAACCAACGCCCGATAGCGATTGCTCGGTTGAGGATGAATTTGATTTTGGTCGGCAGATAACGCCCTTTGAGAATCTGCCCACGCCAAAGGATTGGGTAGATCGATTTGTGCATAGCGCAGTCGAAATTCTCAACGGTAGGCGATCGCCAGTACAACTCTCACGCTGGTGCAATCGAAAAGTTTTTGCCTATCTCAATGAAAACGCAAGAGCCCGTCCTGCTCAGATTCGGATCGGTCGTAAGAGCATCGGCCAACCTTTTGATCAGATTCTTGAAGTCACCGCAATGCTGCACGGCAGAGAACGAAGTCGAATACTGGTCGCCCGTTTTGAAGGTTTAGATGGCCGGTGGATCTGTGTAGAGCTTTACACGATTTAGCGGTTGCGTGGATCTCCGTGACAACGCTTGAACTTCTTACCTGAACCACAAGGGCACGGTGCATTGCGAGAGGTTTCATCGCTAGATCGAACGCTCTGCTGCTCTGGTTCTCCGAGCTCGCCAGGCGCCGAGTAGTGCAACTCTTGCTCTCCACCACCAAGTTCTGGCAGAGAAGCGGAGGCAAGTTCGCCCTGCGAAGTCCGTTCTATATTTACTTCAGCATGGAAGAGGAAGCCAACAGATTCTTCCTTTATGCCTTCCATCATCGCCACAAAGAGGTCATAACCTTCTTTTTGATATTCAACGAGTGGATCTCGTTGGGCCATTGCACGTAATCCGATTCCCTCTTGGAGATAATCCATTTCGTAAAGATGATCTCTCCAGCGGCGATCGAGCACCGAGAGCACTACCCGTCGCTCTAATTCACGAGTGATCACTAGAAACCCCAGAAATATCGCCAACTTCTTCGATAATTTGTTCTTGAGTAATGGTAATTGGGTAGAGCGCTTTAAGTTGTTGCCAGAGCGCCTCAAGATTCCACTCTTCAGGGAATCCATCGGCAGTTGCGAATGCAACTTGGCCCCGAACTGCATCATCGATAAAGCTAATCATCTGTTCGCGAAGGTCCGCACCTTCAAGAACGCTCCGTCGCTCGGCATAAATAACTTGGCGCTGACGATTGAGAACATCATCGTACTTGAGAACATTTTTACGAATTTCAAAATTCTGACCTTCAACCTGCGTTTGTGCCGATTTAATCGCGTTACTTACCATCTTTGATTCAATAGGTACATCATCTGGGATCCCCGCTGCGCCTAAGAATCGTTCAACTAGCGCAGAGTTAAATCGGCGCATCAAATCATCTTGGAGCGAAAGATAAAAACGTGACTCTCCTGGATCTCCTTGACGTCCGGAGCGTCCACGTAGCTGGTTATCAATACGACGTGATTCATGGCGTTCAGTGCCCAAGACGTAAAGCCCACCTAGGGCAACAACTGGAGAGAAACCTCGCTGTTGTAACGCAAAGTCAGCAAAGAATTCTGGGTTGCCACCAAGCATGATGTCAGTTCCGCGACCAGCCATATTAGTTGCAACAGTGACCGCCGCCTTGCAGCCTGCTCGAGCAACAATTGCCGCCTCACGCTCGTGCTGCTTGGCATTGAGTACTTCATGGGCAACGCCTTTACGGGTAAGTATCGTCGATAACTCTTCAGATTTTTCTACGCTCACCGTTCCAACAAGAACCGGTTGTCCTTTTCGATGGCGCTCGACGATGTCATCGACTACAGCGAGAAACTTTGCCTGTTCCGTTTTGTAGACCAAATCAGATTGATCGATGCGTTGCATCTGCTTATTAGTCGGGATAGGAATAACTCCCAATTTGTAAATTTGATAGAACTCAGAGGCTTCAGTCATCGCAGTTCCGGTCATACCGGAGAGCTTTTCGTAGAGTCGGAAGTAGTTTTGTAGGGTGATTGTCGCAAGAGTTTGATTCTCGTCTTGAATCTTCACCCCTTCTTTTGCTTCTAGAGCCTGATGTAACCCCTCGTTATACCTGCGACCTTGAAGAATACGACCCGTATGCTCGTCAACAATAAGCAGTTCACCGCTCATAACCACGTAATCACGGTCGCGCTTAAATAACTCTTTGGATTTCAATGCATTATTTAAGTAACTGATTAATGGAGTATTAGCTGTTTCATACAAGTTCTCAATTCCAAGGAGTCGTTCAACTTCCGTGATTCCAGCTTCGAGAATTCCAACGGTGCGCTTCTTCTCATCAACCTCATAATGATCACCCGGGGTGAGTTTCTTTGCGATTGAAGCAAACTCTGAATACCACTTAGTGGGACGATCGGCGGGACCGCTAATAATCAACGGCGTACGAGCTTCGTCGATAAGAATTGAGTCAACCTCGTCGACTATTGCAAAGTTATGTTC
>RFXN01000048.1 GCA_009921625.1 Candidatus Fonsibacter lacus
TTGATCTAGGTCAACGCGCGTCAACCGCAACCGCAGTCACCGATGCGCGACTTTTGGCTCTTAAGAATGAGGAGTTGCAGCAACTTCTTCGCGCTCGTCCTGAAGTTGCTTTCCACTTACTCAAATCCTTAGCGCAACGTCTTCGACGTACTGCATCAATTGTTGAAGATCTGGTTTTCTCTGATGTTCCTGGTCGTGTTGCTAAGGCGCTGCTACAACTTGCACATCGCTTTGGTAGTAAAAACGATGAAGGCATTCACGTGAATCATGACCTCACTCAAGAAGAGTTAGCACAGCTCGTTGGCGCATCTCGAGAAACAGTCAATAAAGCTCTTGCAGATTTTGCCGGACGTAACTGGCTTCGTTTAGAGGCACGGGCAGTCACAATTCTTGATGAAGAACGCTTGACAAAACGTGCTAAGTAAAATTCGATCACTTACTTCAGCGAGACGACGACCTCAACCTCAACAGGAGAATTAAGTGGCAATTCAGCTACGCCAACTGAGGATCTCGCTGCCCGGCCAGCTTCACCAAAGACTTTGATAAAAAGCTCGCTTGCACCGTTAATCACTCCAGGATGACCTGTAAAACCTGGTGCGCTATTAACAAAACCAACAGTTTTGAGGATTTGCTTTACCTCATCTAGATCACAAACAAGTGCAAGCGCTGCTAATACATTGAGCCCACATATCTTTGCCAATTCGTATCCTTCTTCTACAGTTAGATCCAGGCCAACTTTTCCAGTCTTAGAAATTTTTCCATCTACAGTTGGCAATTGGCCGGCAGTGAAGATTAATTTCCCATCACGAGCTGCAGGGACATAGGCAGCAACGGGTAGTGCAGCAACGGGTAGCTCTAAACCCAGCTCTGAAAGACGCGCTTTTACTTTTTCATGTGCCATTAGGCAATCACCCGTTTCATGTAAGCAACAAGTTGATCTCCCCCACCTGGTGCAGGGACTACTTGAATTAACTCCCAGCCATCAGAACCCCAAGTGTCGAGAATCTGCTTTGTGGCGTGGGTAAGTAATGGAACAGTTACATATTCAAATTTTGTCATTATTTCTCTCTCCTTAATTCGCTAATGCAGCTTTTACGGCTGTGGACACTGCGCCACCATCTGCACGCCCGGCAATCTTTGGCGCGAGAACTTTCATTACTTGACCCATGCCCGCAGGGCCACTCGCTCCAGTTTCAGCAATTGCTGACTTAATTAACGAATCTAATTCTTCTGGGGTTAATTGCTGAGGTAAATAACGGGCAATGACTTCGCCTTCAGCTCGTTCGCGGGCGGCGCGATCTGCGCGACCTCCCGCTTCAAAAGCTTCTGCCGACTCACGACGCTTCTTCGCTTCGCGCGATAACACTTGAATGATCTCAGCCTCACTAAGAGTTTTTGCTTCTTTGCCAGCTACCTCTTCATTAGTGATTGCGGTAAGAGCCAAGCGAATTGTAGCCATCACAATCTCGTCTTTTGCGCGCATCGATTCGGTCAGGTCGTGTTGGAGAGTATCTTTTAAGCCCATGGCGCGATTCTCGCATATTTTCCCTACCATTGAGACATGATTACGCTCCACGAGGTTGAGTTACCGCTACTTGCCTCGGGCGAACCACTATCAATACTTCATCTCTCTGATTTACACATCACCCCTAACCAAAAGCGAAAACTTGATGACTTACGTGAACTATCCCTTTTTGAGGTTGATTTCACTGTCATCACCGGTGATTTTCTTGCTCATCACAATTCCGTTCCCGTTGTTCTTGACGCTTTATCTGGCCTACTCTCACGCCCTGGAGCATTTGTTTTCGGTTCAAATGACTATTACGGGCCAAAACTGAAAAATCCACTCTCCTATTTGATGCGCGATCACGGAGTTCGCAAATTAGGAGAAGAGCTCCCTTGGCAACGATTATGCGATGGGCTTTCCGAACGTGGCTGGCTTGATCTCAATCAGAGCAAGCGAATAATCAATCTGAAAAATCACATAATTGAATTTCGTGGCACCGATGACGCACATCTGAATCGTGACAATTACTCTCTTGTCGCAGGCGGAAAAGATGCACGCGCTGAACTCTCCATAGGTGTAACTCATGCCCCTTACAAAAGAATTCTTGATGCAATGGCGAAAGATGGAGTTGATTTGATTTTCGCCGGCCATACGCATGGGGGACAAGTGAGACTTCCCCTGCCTTCTTTCCTGGGCGGCTCACGTGCGCTCACAACAAATTGCGATTTGCCTCATTGGCGGGCGCGGGGCCTCTCAATTGAAGATGGAAAACCCTGGCTTCATGTCTCAGCAGGAATTGGGACTAATCCCTTCACGCCTTTCCGCGTTGGCACTCGCCCTGAGGCAAGTGTTGTCACACTAACGACAATGCTCTCTTAAGAAAATTTTGAAGTTAGATCTGTAGTCACTGGACTACTAAGCAGAATTACTGCAACCGTAATAATTAATAGTGCAATTATTGCAACAGACGTGGTTTTTCCTAAACGCTGAGGCAATCCTCCGATTTTGCTATCTAAATCTTGAGATAGATCCTTTAATACATTTAAAAAATGAAAGGTAATACCAAGAAGTGACCCAACTGCCAAAACCCATTTCGGTGGCGGTAAGTTAACGGCATAAAAAATCGATGCCGGTAGCGCTGCACATGCAATAGCGTAAGGAATGGGAGAAAGAGGCGAGAATTTAAAGTAAAAGTTATATGCAAGACCGCACGCAACACCAAGTAAATAAACGCTCCCTCCTTTAACTCCAAGTGGACCGAATAAATTCGAGACCACAGCAATCGGAGTAAGAAAGAAAGTTGCGATTTTGAGCTCTGAGATTGTGATATTTCCGGCAACCAAGGGTTTATTTAAACGGTTATGTTTTAAATCATCCTGATAGTCATAAATATCGTTACTCCAACCAATGATTAATTGACCAAGAAATACGGTAATTGCAATTAGATAGGCCGGGCCTTCCCACCACAAACGGCAAGCAAGTAAAAATGCAATGCTCGTTACTATCATTGTGGGCCCGAAGTGGGCAGCAGTCAGAAGCGCCTTTAACTTCTTCATATTTAAGTAACTATTATTCTCTAAGCATTTAGGCAGTCACGGTAAATTTTGCGGTGGCAACATTAGTTGGCAACCACGTGTTATCACCAGCTGCAGAACCATTAAGAATGCACTCACCAGGCGCCACAAATGTAATTACTCGATCCGTGACCGTACAGACAGTTGGCGTCTTAGATTCAACTACCGGAGGGATAACAAATCCAAGGGTGACTGATTTCGATGAAACTTGGAAATATGCCGTCCAATTAAAACCATTGGCCCAGGTTTTTATCGAGTAACTCTTTGCAAATCCCATGAACATTGCGTTCTGTTTAAATTTCGTGGGAAGATTTGGGAGATTTTGACTAGTTGCATTGGGATCGATTTTTGGATAGAGGGCAGGGTCCAGGATTGGTAAAGCACATTTAGTTCCGCTCTTTGTTACCGTGATTCCCGTTGACGCAGCATTACCTGCATCAACAATTGCATCCCAACAAGTAGTTGTCGCGTTACCGCCACTGATAACTCTTGGCGCGCGAATCTTGCTCACTCCTGTTGGTCCAGTTGTTGATACATATGTCCAAAGATCAGCAGAATTACATCCGTACGCATTACATGAAGACACGCCAATAACATACATCGTGCTTGGCTTTAGCCCTTTTACAGAAGCAAAGGTTTTAGTTTCTACATTCTGATATGCGACGGGACCCGGATCAGTATTTGGAAGCGCTTCCCAAACAATTACTTTGTAACCATACATAGGTGCGCCGCCATCTTCTTTAGCTGGAACCCACGAGATATCGATTTGAGTATCACTTATTACTTTCGCAAGTGGCGATTGTGGTGCTGATGGAATTGATGCGTGCCTGATTGGATTAGAAGGAGCTGACGCTGGCCCATCTCCTTGTGAAGAATTAACAACAACAGTGAAAGTATATGTATTGGCATATCCAAGTTGCTTTTGCGTGAATGTGCATGATTGGGTGCTACTGCCACGAGCGATACATTGGGCACCACCAGGAATTGCTGTTACCGTATATGAAGTAATTGCTCGCGTTTGCTGAGGAAGAGTCCAACCCACCATGTACCCAATATCAACTCGGTAATAAGCGCTAACGCCGGTTACAACTTGAGTTTCGGCTCCACTCGCGCTCGGTGCAACGGTAAAAGAGGCAAGGAGAGCAGCTAGCACTCCATATCGGAGTACTTGGCGTATTTGCGTATTAACCTGTTTCATGGAAATTGGACCTTTCGGGGAGCTGGAGGCTTGCTAACTATTGTGACGGCCTCTGGGGCTACTTGGTTCCATCACCACGCAAAGTCAGCGAAAATAGGCCAAAAAAGTAATTTTGTCCGATTTCTAAAGGTGCGTGACACTCTTTTTACTCGGTCGAAGGGAGAATTTTCATTCTTCCCTGCCGAAGAAGCTTTGTGGTAAACCGAATTAAAGCGCTGTCACGATGGTTGGCAACCCATCTATATCCAATTTCTGCCAGTGGCCCACTCAGTCGAAGCAGGCGCGCTAGAAAAAGATTTTTCCGTGCGCGTAATAGGTAGATGACGGCACTTGATCCACCTAACACACGCTTTTTATCTACAACGACGACTTCCTTACTGCAACGGTCATAGCTCAAACCAAATTTAGGTAAATCGGCACTTTGAAATGGAATGGCCCGGATCTCCAATTTTCTTTGCAACCAAGAGATGCATTCGCTACAGAAATCACATTCGCCATCGTAAATAACTATCAGTTGATTTTCTGACTTTTCAATCATTTCTCTAGCTCTTGATATTTCTTTATTTCTCTCGCTAGCGCCCATGACCAATAGAAGAGCCCTAATTGAAGAGGCAGCCGTAGATATGCGAAAAGCGGCGCTGGGAAATCTCGCGAACTCCATTCCACTGCCATATAGATGTTGGCTGGAAAAACGGCGACAAATAATGCAAAGGCACCATAAACGCCCCACAGTCGAACTGGCTTACCAGCAAATTTTTTATCCAACGAAATAAATAGCAGAGCAGCTATGACCAATTCTGCTACGCCACTTAGGTACGTCCATAGATAGGGAGAGCCAGGAAGAACTGGCGGAATGATTGAATTGAAAGGTTTCGGAAATACAAAGTGCGTTAAACCGGTTCCAATAAGCATTAAGGCCATGCCTCGACCAACATTTGCATTTTTGGCTATTGATTGCCCCTCAGCGGGAGTGCTGCTCATAGCTGCCACACCTCCACAAGAATTGGTGCTACAAGAAAAGATGTAATGTAAATTACATTCCGGTCCAAATATCTCGGAACACTATAGCGAAAACTAGTAATCCTGAGAGAGCAAACGCTTGAGTTCCAGTGAGCAACCTCCCAGCGCAGCAATCCCAAGGTTGTTCGGTTCCAAAACTAGGTGAAATTTCTCTTCATGGTATCTTTTCTTCATTATGGCAAGTCGATTAGCCTTAGCTAATAACCTGGTTTGCGCCACCTTCCTTACCATAGTTCTCATTTTTTCCGGATCGCTAGCTCATATTTTCGGAGGCGGGGAATTTGCAGCATCTCTAAGGTTGATATTACTTGCCGTCATTGCCTTTTTTTTATCTCAAATTTTCCTAAAATTCAAAGTAAAAAAATTATTTGATTTGGAATTTCTATCTTTTATAATTATCTTCCAATTGCTTCTTCACTTAATATTGCCAAACGAGAATCCCACTTCAGATTTAAGAATGATGGCTTCCCACGGAATTGCTGCATCGATTTCTTTTATATTCGGAGAAAGAATCGAAAGAGTACTAAATGTCGCCATTCAAATAATCAAAGTGGTTTTTTTAAAAGTAGAGTTTCCGCTTTTTACTCCGCAGCGAACCGCGACCAGCATAATTATTTATGAATTCTCGAAGAAACTTATTTTCAATTATTTCTCTAATTTATTTTCAGGACTTGCTCCCCCTGCAATGGTAGATAGTGAATAATCATTTTTCAAATCTTATTAAAAGTTTGAATTTTTAATTAACCCATTACAGAAAAGGAATTAGTCAATGAAAAAATCAATTGTTTTAGCGCTCTCTTTGCTTTTAATTGGGAGTGGGATACAAACTGCCCAAGCACACGCTGGTCTCGATAACAGAGGTGTTACACCAACAAAAGGTAAATCCAGCGTTGTCTTACTTCGGATAGGACATGGCTGTACTGCACCCGATGGAGTTACCAAAGCAGGAACATATTCAGTTTCAGTAGTTGTTCCTAGTGATTTACTCGCAGCACCCGCTTCGGCAGCTATGCAAATTTCGGGATGGACCAGCACTGTTATTCCATCAACTGAGTTAACTGCGGCTGGACTACCGGTAAGCAATACCATCACTTGGACTAGCAAGTCCGATCTATTTGATATAGCTCCAGTCGGATTTGCGGAGTTTGGAATCAGAGGTAGCTGGGCTAACGCAGGATCATTCTGGCTCGACACCACGCAACTCTGTCGTATCGCCAAAACTGAAACTATCCCCGGCAAAATCAAGGACATGAAAGATCCAAAAACTAAGAAAGTTGTCAAGGTGTGGGTCCCTGACTCTCAGAAAACCACCTATACCAATTACAAACTTTCTTGGACTATTCATGATTCTGCTGCTGCTTCAACGATGAATGCCGATAAGACAGAGGAGACAGGCCCTGCACCTACGTTGGTAATAGCAGGATAAACTTCGCTCAATTGTCGATTCAAAGGAGGATGAGAATTATGAAATACAAATTCTATAAATTTTTCGTAATTCTCATCCTCCTATTCTTTTCAATTCCACAAAATGCTTTTGCTCATGCGCAATTAATTAAAGAGTTCCCGCTTGGCAAAAGTCTTTGTCAAATACATTAGAACCTGGAAAGTATACGGTGAGTTACCGAGTCGTCTCTGAGGATGGACATGTCGTTACCGGTGAATATTTTTTTTCCATTGTGGAATCCAAAACAAAAACTTCAGCAAGTAATAAAACACCAGAAAATGAAGCAGCAAGTAATAAACCAGAAAAATCAAAGGTTGTCGATGCAATTGAATCTCAAAAAAAGAGCGATTCAGATCTAGACGTTCACAAAGAACATAATAAAAACAGTAGCTTTCTAACTCATCATCGCACTCACATTATTTGGACATTTTTAATATTGATTACCTTGGTAATAATTCAACTGTATAGACGTTTCAAAGATCAGAAGTAAACTACCGATTACTCATTAAATCGGTACACTAAGGCTGTGAAAATATCAATTTTGGGCGGCGGCCGAATGATTAAAGGGTTGCGGCGAGTGGCAGGCGAGAAAGTTCTCTCCTATATAAAGGAGAAGCCAGATGCATTTGCCCAGAAGATGGTTGAAGCGTGGAATTTCCCAGCATTTCCTGCAAGCAGGGCGCGGAGTCTAGGCTTCACATGCGAAGAGACTTTTGAT
>RFXN01000049.1 GCA_009921625.1 Candidatus Fonsibacter lacus
AGCTCAACTTCGCTATATTGATTGGTTGCCCAGTATCCTAAGCGGGTGCATATAGCCGTGTACTGCTCTGCCTCAGAGAATATCGCTCTGGAACATATGGAACTCGCCGGTGAACTTGGCGCGGCTATCGCAAAACGCCAGTGGTCACTTGTGTGGGGTGGCGGTCAGATTTCGATGATGGGTGCGGTATCTCGCGCCTGTAGAGAGCATGGCGGTGAGACGATTGGAGTTATTCCGCAGCGATTAGCTGAGTATGAATTCGCAGACCATCAAGCGACCGAGCTGCATGTAGTTGACGATATGCGCGTACGTAAGGCGCTCCTTGATCAATTTTCCGATGCATTTATCACGCTACCAGGTGGAGCTGGCACCATGGAAGAGTTCTTTGAAATTTGGGTTGGTCGATCTCTTGGTTTTCATCAAAAACCAGTCATTATTCTAGACCCACAAGATTTTTACCGACCACTTCGAATTTTTATAGAGTATTTAGCTGAGCAGAAATTCCTTAAGCCACATCAACTCGACGACATAATTTGGACCAAGACCATCGAGGAAGCGTTAGATGCCTGCATCCAACGCTCTTGATGATATTCGCACCTTGATTACTTACAAAGGCTTTACCAAATTAGCTCTTGCGCGTTTTATTTCAAATCTAGGAAATGGAATTACACCAATCGCGATGTCTTTTGGAGTATTGGGTCTTCCCAACGGAACCGCTTCCCAATTGAGTTTAGTTCTTGGTTCTCAGATGATTCCACTCTTACTTTTTATGTTATTTGGTGGCGTAGTCGGCGATCGTTATAAAAGAAATAAAATTGTTGGCGGCTCAGATATTTTAGGAAGCGCATTTGTGCTCGTGAGCGCATCGAGTTTTATCTTTGGATTTGTCTCTATTCCCTTACTTTGCGCAATGGGAGCGCTCTTTGGAGTTCTCAACGCGCTCTGGTGGCCCGCGTTTTCTGGTGTCCTTCCTGAGATCTTGCCAAAGGAGCAGCTACAGCGAGGAAATAGCGTCATCGGCTTATTGACTAATTTTGGCTATACCGGGGGAGCGCTCGTCGGCGGGGTACTTGTATCTCTCTTTGGATCTGGATGGGCGCTTGCAGTGGATGCCCTCTCCTTTTTCATTGCCGGCATACTTGTCTGGTCAATTGATTTACCAAAAATTTTTCGTGACGAGAGTGGGACGATGTTCCATCAATTACGCGAAGGGTGGCGCGAATTCATCTCTCGCAAATGGGTTGTCTCTGTAGTTATCACGTTCACCTTTATCAATTTGGCTTATGAATCTACCCTTGGAGTTCTTGGGCCGCTCGCAACTAAAGAGAATGGTTATGGACCGAAAGAATGGTCTTTAGTGCTCGCGATTTCAACAGTTGGCATGATTATTACCGGCTTGCTTTTACTCAAAGTACGTTTACGTAAGCCTCTGCTCTATGGCATAACACCGATGCTCTTTATGGCTACTTGGATTTTCTCGTTGACATTTGGCATTCATATTTGGATTCCAATTGCCATTTCATTTTTCGCTGGCGTTGCAATCGAGATTTTCTATGTTGCATGGAGTACTTCTATGCAGCAGAACATTCCAGAAGAGTCTTACTCCAGAGTTATCTCCTATGATGCTTTAGGTTCGTACGCACTAGCGCCGCTCGGTTTAATCTTTATCGGCCCAGTCGCGGAAAATATTGGCACTAAGAATGCGCTCTACATACTTGCGGCATTGGTATTTATCGCAACTGTTAGCGCATTGTCAGTGCGGGACGTGCGCGAGGTAAGAAATGAAGCTTAAGTTCACCTTCCTTATTGACGCTGCTCCAGAAAGAGTGTGGAGCGCGATCGCAGATTGGCGCGCTCAAGGGGAGTGGATGCTCGCTACTCGCGTAGAAGTTGTCGATGATCGCTCCGGAGCGGGAGGAGCGGGAGGAGCGGGAGGAGCGGGAGGAGTAGGAACCAAGATCGCCGCTTTTACCGGGCTCGTTCCGAGCCGAGGGTGGCTGGGCATCTGGGATTTAATGGAGGTCACAAGCTGGGATCCTCCACGTCACTGTGAAGTACTCCATTACGGCAGGTGGCTACGTGGCGTTGGCCTCTTCGAACTGCAGCCAGCGGGCTCACATCAGACGCTATTTATCTGGAGCGAAGAGCTCACTGGCGCCCTGGCGACGTTAATCAAACCAGGGCTGGCGGTGGGGGTATGGCTGAGCTTGCGCCGTTTTGCCCGCCGGATCCGCACTCGCCGCTCTCAAGGATTCTCGAAGGATTCCGAGTAGCGTCAGTACCATGAACCCCACCGAGAGCCCGTTCGTGGAGTTGCTGGAGCGGTTGCCAGAAGAGGAGCGCGCAATTCTTTCTCTGGTCTACCTGCAAAAACGCTCTCTCGCGGAGATTGCCGAGCTCCTGAAAGTCCCAGAGCGTTCGGTTCATGCCGTTTTAGAGCGGGGGCGGGCTCGAATTTCCACTCTAATTTCCCAGGCTGGCGAGAGTACGAGATAATTCTCATCCCCCCGCTAGCAAGGAGCGCGAGCATGGCAGCAATGAAGCCCCGCACTGGTGATGGCCCGATGGAGGTCACCAAAGAGAATCGCAGCCTTGTTATGCGAGTACCACTTGAAGGTGGCGGACGATTAGTAGTTGAGCTCAATGCTGACGAGGCAAATCGCCTCTCCGAATGCCTCTCTGCTGCAGTGGCGCTGGTAAAAAAGTAAGCGAGCGATTGCCACGGCTAAAAAACGATTTGCTCCCTTTCGTGACTTTTTCGAACGGGAAAGTTCTTCCGGAATTCTTCTTCTTGCTGCGGCGGTTTTAGGACTTCTTGTAGCGAACTCACCTCTCTCAAAGAGATATTTCCAACTTTTAGATTTCTCTTTCTCGCTTCGCCCGATATACATCGACCTCGAACTGACCACTCTTAAAACAATTAATTACGGCCTCATGACAATTTTCTTTTTTGTCGTTGGGCTCGAAATAAAGCGCGAGCTCACATCAGGACATCTCTCTAAAGTGCGCCAGGCTTTGACACCATTTATTGCCGCGCTCGGAGGTATGGCGATTCCAGCGCTGATCTATCTGCTTATCGCGGGCAACCGTGCACCAGAAGGATGGGCGGTGCCAGTTGCCACTGATATCGCTCTTGCAGTTGGTCTTCTCACACTCGTTGGTTCACAAGTGTCGAGCGCTTTACGAGCATTCTTACTTGCATTGGCCGTTATTGATGACATTGGCGCAATTGTGATCATTGCACTCGTATATTCAACAGGAATTATCTTCTCTTGGAGCGTTGCTGCTGGGGCAGCAGTGATTGCAACTGTGATTCTTACTCGAATTGGAATTACCCGGACTTTTATTTATGTAATTGTGGGGGCGTTGCTCTGGTTTAGCCTTTATAAAGCCGGGTTACATCCCACTCTTGCCGGAGTGATAATGGGTCTACTCACGCCAGCGATGCCATTAGATGAGAGCCAAGGCATTGACATCGAAGATGGAACGTTGACGCTTGTTGAAAAACTAGAGGGAAGATTCCATACTCTCTCTGCTTTTTTCATCATCCCAATTTTTGCCTTCGCAAATTCTGGAGTTGCACTGTCATCAGAAGCGCTTTCTACATTATTTGCTTCGCCAATCGCCTGGGGAATTATCTGTGGCCTAACCCTTGGTAAGCCCTTGGGTATTTTCATCGCCGTCCGCAGCGCAGCGCGCCTCAAGCTCGCCCAATCGCCAGAAGGGGCTGACACTTCATCTTTAATTGCTGTTGGCAGCACTGCCGGCATCGGTTTCACTGTCGCAATTTTTATCGCGAAGTTAGCTTTTTCAGAGCCAGCGCAACAGGATCTTGCTGTCATGGCTGTCATTGTGGGCTCGCTCCTTAGCGGAGTAATTGGTGTCGCGCTCTTTCGCTTGATAAGGCGTTGATTGCCGCTACGGTTAGCAAGTGCCCACCCAACGTCCTCAATTAGCGCCGTTCACCGCGAGGTTTCTTAACAGCGTTGATGTTCTGGCGCTGCCAGTAATAGATGGCGTGGTCAATTTTGAAGGTGGCAGTGAAATAAAAGAGCTTCTCAAGTCAGTGAAAAGCGCTCGCGCCAACATTTGCACTTGCCAGAAAATATGATCACATAGCCGCTCAAGAAATTCTTGCGGGTGTGTTACTCACTCGAGATTTAATCCACACCCCTGCAAATATGAAGAGTCCGCAATGGATGGCATCGCAAACTAAGAAGGCGCTCGCAAAATATCCGGTAGAGATAAAAGTCCATCAAGGGACAAAAGCGTTAAATAGATTTGGGGGGCTACGTGCAGTTGGCAATTCCTCACCTAAGCGTCCACCCGCGATGATTGAGATAAGTTATCGGAGTAAATCTCGTTCAAAAAAAAGTCCGCATGTAGTTCTCGTCGGCAAGGGAATCATGTTTGATACCGGCGGGGTGTCCCTGAAACGCCCTTACGAAAATATGGTTGCAATGAAGAGCGATATGGCTGGCGCTGCTGCGATTGTCGGCACGATTCGCACCGCCGCTGCGCTAGCTCTGAACTGTCGAATAACTGGCCTGCTGATGTGCGCAGAAAATTTATTATCAGCTACTTCACAACGACCCTCAGATGTCATTACCCATTTTGACGGTCAAACAGTCGAAGTTATCGACACTGATGCTGAGGGACGACTAGTGCTTGCAGATGGCCTGGGATATGCCGTTGAAAATTTAAAACCCGATTATTTAATTGATCTCGCCACTTTGACTGGTGCGGCGACTCTTGGATTAAGTCGCCATTATGCGGCGATGTATACCCGGGACAACTCATTCGCGAAAAAATTCTCGCGCGCTGGGGAGAGTTCGGGTGATCGAGTTTGGCATATGCCTTTGGTCGATGATTATGCTGAAAGCCTGCACTCGGACGTAGCGGACTTTAAGAATATCGCCGAAAAACCAAGCGTTGGCGGGGGATCAATTACCGCAGCGCTTTTTCTAGAAAAATTTGTTGGTGATTCACGATGGGTTCATTTTGATATCGCAGGCGTTGGGAGAAGCGAATCTGATTCTGGAGAAAACCCCAAAGGTGGAACTGGGTTTGGAGTCAGATTACTCATGGATTGGTTGACGAATTTATGAGCACGGAGCGCGAAAAGATAGAAGAATTCATCGAGAGCTTTATCGTTGAAGAATTGGAAATTCAAGGGGCGCGCACTCGAGGCGCCGAATTGGGAAGTGATGAACCTTCGGCGGGAAGCGGTGCCTTTCTCCAAACATTAGCGCGGGCGCTTCACGCTAAAAACGTTGTGGAGTTAGGTACTGGCACGGGCGTGGGAACGCTATGGCTAGCGGGAGGAGTTGATGAAGGTGGAACAATCACATCGATAGATAGTGAAGCCGAACATGACTGATTCAGGTTACGACATGATTGTGGTCCGTGATTATTCAGGTGATTTGCTCGACTTAATTGAGCAATCACACCGCATTCTTCGTACCGGAGGCATTTGTTTGCTAGTGCATGTTCTACATGGCGGAAAAGTGGCAGATCTAGCGCAACGGGATGAAGTGACAGTTGCGCGCCGGGAATTACTTCGGAATCTAAGGGCAGATCGTGAACGTTGGATTTGCTCATTTAATGGCGTAGGTGATGGCATCTTTCTTGCCGTAAAAAGATAGGTGGCAGGCTCGTGTAAACGGGCTAAGGTTTAGGGGTACTTTCAGGACGCTCTCAGGTTTCTTTAGAGTTTCTTTGTCAGAGTAGTAATCGCTAGCCCATAAACATTTAGAGATAACAGTGGAGAAAGTTATGAGTCAACCGGAGTGGTGGTCGCCAGCAGCGCAGTATGGTCATAACCAGCAGCCTGCTAGACCGCAAAATTATTATTTACCGCCAAGTGCCCAACAACTCCCCGGGCCAACACGTAACCGCAAGGGTAGTGGGCATGGAGCAAAGGTTAGCGTGGGGCTTGCAGTTGGCATGGCGCTTATCGCCGGAGCTGTAGGTGGCGTTGCCGGCAATTTGGCCAATGGATCATCCCTCTTTGATTCACAGGCAGCATTTGTCGCCACAACTAACGTCGTTGAACGATCGCCTGAATCAGTTTCAGCAATTGCTGCGCGAGTTTTACCTTCAGTCGTCTCTATCTCAACGAGATCTTCAATGGGCGGTGGCACCGGCACCGGATTTGTGATTCGTTCTGACGGTTATATTCTTACCAATAACCATGTCGTTGAAAATGTCCTTCAAAGTGGCACGCTCAATGTTTCATTTAATGATGGAAAAGTGGTGCGTGGGAAAATTGTCGGAGTAAACCCTGCCTATGATTTAGCGGTTATAAAAGTCACTCGCACCGGAGTTCCCGCCCTCCAATTTGGAGATAGCGATAAAGTCCAAGTGGGAGACTCAGTTATTGCAATAGGTTCACCTCTGGGGCTATCCGGCACAGTCACTTCGGGAATAATTAGCGCAAAAAATCGGGCAGTCACTGCCGGCGATGGCCAGAGTGAATCTTCATTTATCAATGCGCTTCAAACGGATGCTGCAATTAATCCTGGTAATTCTGGGGGTCCGCTCGTAGATAAAACGGGAGCAGTTGTTGGCGTTAACTCTGCCATTGCCACTTTGGGCTCTTCCTTTGGTAGTCAATCGGGATCTATTGGATTGGGCTTTGCCATTCCGATTAATCAAGCGCGACGGACTGCAGAAGAGTTAATCAAAACCGGCAAATCCTCCTATCCAATTTTAGGAATATCGGTGGATACCAACTACGGTGAAGGTGGCGCGCGAGTTGCTGCAGTTTCGCCGAACGGCCCCGCCGAAGGAGCTGGAATCGAAGTCGGCGACATTATTATCGATTTGGGTGGTCGAAAGATAACCAACTCAGATGAGTTAATCGTGGCTATTCGTGACAATGCACCAGGTGATCGCGTGGCAATTACGGTAAAGCGAAACGAAGTCACAAAGGTGTTCAAGGCAACTTTGGTCGCTGCGGAGAAATAACGTTACGATAGCTAGATGCTCGACATCGGCGCAGGAGAACTACTGGGGCTAGCTCTAGTAGCTCTCCTTCTCGTCGGTCCAAATAAGTTGCCAACCTTCGCGGCAGACGCGGCCCGTTTCATCCGAAAAATGCGTAGCTTTGCCCAATCGGCAACGAGTGATCTTCGCGAAAACCTCGGGCCGGGTTTTGAAGATCTCTCGGTAAGCGACCTCAATCCGAAATCATTTATCCGTAAGCAGATGCGCCAAGTGTTAGATGATGAACCAAGGCTTGATAAGAATTCCGTCCGCCAGGATCCACAATTGCCATGAGCGTAGATGAAATAAGAGATGCGCTAGCCACAGTTATTGACCCCGAACTTCGTAAACCACTTACGGAATTAGGAATGGTGAAAAATATATCTATCTCAGGTGAAACTGCGGCAATCGATATTTACTTAACTATCGCTGGTTGCCCAATGAAAGATCGCCTTACTGACGATATT
>RFXN01000050.1 GCA_009921625.1 Candidatus Fonsibacter lacus
TCAGATAAGTCTACGTCGTGGTGCTGGCTCATACCTGCGAAGGTATCAGTTTCCTTCTTTAGGCAGAAGTACCAAAATTTGTATTAAGCGTTTCAGATCCGGATTGCGCCTGTTGTTGCTTCTGGCGATCTGCTTTATCAGGCTTCATCTCTTTTCCTCGTTGCCCAGGTTGTGGATTGGGCTGAGGTGACGCTGGTTGAATTTGTCGTTTGCCGTTCTTCGTTAAGGCGGGATCGATTGGTTTTAACGGTTCAATTGGACGTGGGGCAAGGACTGGCGGAGTTGGTGGAGTCGGTGGTTCACCTAACGCTTCGAGGGCTACTTGACGTGCAGTAGTTGCTGCCAGAGTTGCCGCGTTAAGTCCATTTCGCGCTGCTGCCTTTGCTTCAGTGCTTTTTGCAGCTGAGAAAGCAGATTTAAAATCAGCACGCGCTTTATTGATATCTTTTCGGAATTCATTATTTATCTCGTCAATAAGAGCGCTATTGTCTGCATTCCACTTATTAAGAGCTATCTTAAATTTCTCCATATCAGTTCTAAAAGTATCGTCAGCAACTTTTCGAAGTGCGTTCCACTTCTCTAGCGCAACTTTGTACTCCTCTAATTTCACCTTATACGTTTCGAGCTGTTGCTGATAACTCTGAGGAGTTGGTGAAGGGGAAGCGGTCGGGCTGGGGGATTGGGGTGAATTCGTTCCATCCTCTGCGCGCGCGCTCGTGGGCGCAAATCCCACGCTCACAAGTGAAAGGGTAAGGCAGAGCGAGAGCGAAGCAGTTACTGCCCGGACCGATCTCATATATCTCCCGACCTTCTCTTACCCAGGTAGCCCAGGCTTTGGTTAATAATGAAGGGCCAGTATGTGAAGATTCTGTGAAAACTATCCCGAGAGAGTTGGAGTTTGCTCGGACCCCGCCCCTGCTCTCCTCTAAATAGAAGGCACGAGGTAGCCTAGAGAGCCAGCCGAAAGAAGTGTCGTTTTGGGCCGCGAGCTCGGCCGAAGAAAAGGTGAGGGTTGACGGGCGATGAGTGAGGCAAGTCAATCCAAGGCCCACATTCTCGTTGTCGATGATGAGAATGGGGTGCGGGATTTGCTTGGCGACGCGCTCCGAGTTGCCGGGTATTCGGTATCAGTCGCCGCCGATGGCATGTCTGCTTTGACCGCGCTGCGCAATACTGCTGCCGACCTTTTAATTATTGATATCAACATGCCAGTAATGGATGGTTTTGAATTATTAGAGCAGTTACGGAAGAAAGGTGATTTCACTCCGGCTTTGATGTTAAGCGCCCGAGGTGAGCGAGGAGATATAACCCGTGGCCTTCGCTTAGGCGCCGATGATTATGTAACGAAACCTTTTGGATTAGAGGAACTTCTCCTTCGCGTTGGGGCAATTCTCCGCCGAACCAAGGCTGCTGTAGTGGAGAATAGTATTTTGCGTTGCGGTCCACTTTCCCTTGATGAAGATCAACATAAAGTTTTCTACGTCGACGAAGAGGTGGAACTTTCGCCGACTGAGTTCAAACTTTTACAAGAATTAATGCGTAACAAGGGACGCGTGCTCACCAAATCTGCCTTACTTCGAGATGTCTGGGAGATAGATTTCGAGACCGAGACTAGCGTTCTTGATACCTACATCTCATACTTAAGAAAGAAATTAAACCGCGATAACTTAGAATTTATAAGAACTGTTCGCGGAGTTGGTTATCAAATTGTGGAACCTGCGTGAGATTACAGGCGCGTTTTGTACTTATCGCTGGCGCTATCACAACGGTAATTTCGCTATCTATTGGTTACTTCGCAATCTCTACAGCCTTTAATTCTGAAATTACTAGGGTAGATAACATCATTGAAACTGTTTCTACTCAATTGGATGCACGCGACCCTTTATCAAGTGCTGTTTTCTTAGCGGAAGAGAGTGATGCGGAATTATTAGTGGCGCTTTTAGATAGCTCTGGTCAACTTGTAACAGTTCGTACTTCAGCTGAAGGAAAAACTTTCGACGCGACCTCAAGTCAACTGAAGAATAATTTGGTCGGCATTTCGACAATCGGTGAAGATGAAAAATATCGAGTAAAAACGATTCAACTCCCACAGAGTTCGTTTTTAATTTTGGCAATTCCAATCCGAGATATTTATGACAATAGATTGAGTAACTACGAACGGCTAGGGCTCTTTCTGGCTATAGCGCTTGCCATCGCTTTCTTTGCAACGCGCGTTCTCATCAGGCCAGATATGAAAAAAATCGAGAGGCTCGCAAGTCGGGCGCGCGAGATCGCACAGGGTAGAACGTGGGATGTAGCAGTGATTGAAAGGGGAAATTCTGAAGTTGATGATCTGAGTAAAGCTCTCAATCAAATGGCGACTTATCTGCAAGGCGCGCTAGAGGGTGAACGACGTAACAGTCTTAAAATGCAAGAATTCATCGGCGATGCCTCTCATGAGTTGCGAACTCCGCTGACAGTCATTAAGGGCTATGTTGAATTGCTCGGAAACGCCAATCAATTAGATGATGAAGGAAAGAAGCGGGCGTTAGACCGACTGACAAGTGAAATTACTCGAATGGAAAGACTTATTGCAGATCTCCTTTTACTTGCTGAGATAGGTGAAAAACGAAGCGTGCTTGACGATGCAGTCAATATCTCTGATCTTCTTCGGATTCAACTAACAGATTTGAAGCTACTTGAAACCGAGCGAAAGATCGAAGATTCCATCACTCCCGAGGTTTACATTGTGGGACATCTACCCCATGTTCAGCAATTGTTCGCAAATATTTTCTCAAATATTCGAAGACATACTCCAACCGGTGCACCGCTATACGCTCATCTTGATTACGTAGATAATGGAATGGGCAAAGGAGTCCGAATTCGAATTGGCGATGGTGGTCCAGGATTGCCAGAAGAGGCATATCACAAGGGGGTGCAACAATTTCAACGCTTTGATAGCTCTCGCTCTCGGGAAAGTGGCGGATCAGGCCTTGGGATCAGCATTATGCGTGCCATTGTGAGCGAGCATCGCGGGAATATGGAACTTCGAAAGAGCAAATTTGGTGGGTTAGAGATTGATATTTTCTTCCCACTAATAGAGATTTAATTAGAGAAGTTACTGTGGCGGCGCGGTATGTTTGATTGCGCTTCTATCTTCTTCTTCAGAGGTGATTCGGTTAGCAGAGTCTAGTAATTTTCTGCCCAGTGCAAGGATGAGAAATCCACAAAATACCGCAATAGTTGTACTTAAAAGCGTTAAGCGTGGCGAAAATTCACTGGCAATAATTCCGCCGAGGGCTGCGCCAAGAGCCATAAAAGAACCATCCACTGTCCAGATCCAACCCAATGCGCTCACTGCGGTGCCTTTGGGTCTAACAGCCTCAAGGACCTCCCAATAAAAGACTTGGACCGCGCCGCCAAAGAATCCGATAACGAGCGCAGCCATCGCCATGCTCCAACCAGGGTAGGTGAGCGCAAGTGGAATCGTGGCAGCCATCCATAACCCATAGGTGCGTAACAACCCCTTGAGAGCGGAAGTTTTTCGGGTGATTAATCCTGCAACGAGACCGCCGACGACAGAGGTCACAGCTAAGCAGGCGAAGATTGGTCCACTCCAACTAGGAATCTTCTCTAAGGTTGCAAAAGCTGGAATTCCAACATCGAATGCGCCCCAACCAAAACCGACAAACATCGCCTCGCACATTAGAAGTTGCATCGCAGGAATTCGCCACACCGCTTTATCTGAATCATTTTTCTTTTCTGGAACCCAGGTTGATGAAATTTTGGAGAATCCCAGCGAAAGTCCTCCGACAGCTATCAACATTGCACATAAGACGAGCGCGCTACTGGGGTAGCGGGAGAGCGCAAGTGTTGAGGCAAGTAGCGGCCCAAAAACTCGCGTGGCATTAATAACAGAGGTATCTAACGCATAAGCGGTGCGAAGGGCGCTCTCTGAGACAGCTACTTTCCATAATGGACGGACCGAAAGATTAATGGGAGGAGATGCCAATCCCATTACTAATGAAAGGGGCAAGATCCACGATTTACTAGTCGTAAACTCCAAAACTAAAAGTCCAGATGCATATAGCGGTACCAGAATCCGAATGGGCCATCTCTGCCCCCAGCGATCAAGGGCTGAACCACGCAGGCCTGCAGTAATGGAGTTGGCAAAGGTATTTAAACCGAGGGCAATTCCCGCATAGGCCACGGAGTCAGTTAAGCGTTCGACTTTGAAAAAGAGGGCTAAGCCCACCATTGCATAGGCAACTCTCGCTGGGAAAGAGGTCAGCAGAAGTATCTTCGTGTTTCGAAGCGCCCATAATTCCCGATATTTCCGCACTTAGGTAAGGTACAACCATGCACGCACAATTAAAACGACTCTCCGTGACACTTGCCTTAATTGTGGCTATCGCCACTGGTTCAAGTTCTCTCGCCGCCATCACATACACAGTGGAATTTTGAGATCACTATGGAGTTGCTGGCGGAGTGGAAAACTCATACATTTCAAGTGGTGTGCCTGGTTATAACCTTCAAGTTGAGCGACTTTGCACATCGTTAAATGATCCAAATAGCGCTCTCACCGCAACAATTTTTGCTGTTCTCCCATGTTGTCAGAGCGCAAATCCAGCGACCGGATTACCTGCTGGGTTAATTAATTCTATCTTCAGCCGGTGTTAAAACTTGATATCTAAAGAAATATCCAATCACTGAAATTGTTGCAGTAAAGGTAGTGATCGAGGCAACGAGAATCACCGGACCTGGATTATCTGCCTGGATCGCAGCAAAAAGCGTTACTCCAGCGCCATAAATTGTTCCGCTAACTAGGGCGCGAGTGTGCAGGCTGATCCATTTTTTTCCGCCAAGTGAAAGTAATTCTCCTCGATAGATGAACGAAATTATCTTGGCAAGGGAGATGAGTGAAACTTGGGCGAAGATTAACCAGATTCCCACGATAAAAGTGAGAACCCATCGCGCTAACTGCGTTCCATGGCCAGTGCGAGCGTCAGCGGCAAATTGCCCTGGAAAGGAGAGGAGTTGGAGCATTGAAATTAAAGCGAAAAATCCGGCTAAAGAGAGTAACCTGTTGGCCTTGATGTTGACCATTAAATCCGGCACTTCCATCATTACCGCAGAGCGATTTGATCACGGAGGCTCCGCCAGGGTGCCTATCAATCCATTGCGTTAAGTCATAGACCTTGCCGTCGATAGCGCTCCAGCAGTCGCTCGGGGAGGGGTGTTGTGCAACTTCGGCCATGGTTATTCCGCCGCTGGTGTTGGTTGCGGAGCTGTCAGCGGCAGCCGATGTCGATGGGGCGGGTTGTAATTTACCTTGCCAGACTGCCTCCGCACCGGTGTGGCCAGTGATAACTGATAGGCCTAGAACTGATAGGCCAACAAGAATAGTCGCTACCCCCAACAGATTTGTCCGCTCTAAACTCTTTTTCCTATTGAGTTGAGACCAAAGGAGGGTCAACAACAGAAATAGCGCCGAAGCGATGAAAAGTTTGGTACCTAAGTCAGCATGGCGCGCGGGTAGTCCAATTCTCGCCGAGAGAGCTTCGCCAGATTGTTTAGCCACAAAGGTAGCGCCTGTACCTATGAAGACGCCAAGGAGACTGAGTCCAAGATAGCGAGATCGAAGTTTTGGGATGAGGATGGTGAGAATTACCCCCACCGTCGCGAGAGGAAGAAGAACCACCGCAAAGTGAACTACGAGGGGGTGGACGGGAAGACCGGCAATTGTGTCGAAGAGTGATTCCATATGGAGAAGTATCTCACCGCTCGCACTTGCTTTGTGAAAAGACGACAGGGGGTTTGCTGGATAATTGCTGTGAAGGAAGCGCAGCGAAATTGGCGGACTCTTTGCATTTACCGTTCGTAATCGCTACCTTCCCTCAGTGTCATCAGTTATCTCTCTCGACAACCTCACCAAAAAATATCGCGACATTACCGCAGTAGACCACGCAACCTTTGACATCCCGGCAGGAGCAATCACGGGATTTGTCGGTCCTAATGGCGCCGGGAAAACGACAACAATCAGAATGCTCCTTGGTTTGGTGGAGCCTTCTGCGGGAAGCGCAAAAATCATGGGGAATTCGATTTCTCACCCGGAGCGCTACCTGGCAAATGTAGGCGCAATGATTGAAGGTCCAGCTTTCTATCCGCCACTGTCAGGTCGCGAGAATTTGAAAGTTCTCGCCACCCTCGGCGGCTTCCCCTTTGAACGAGTTGAGAAACTGCTGGCGCTAGTTGGGCTCTCCGATCGCGGAGATTCGAAATTCAAAACCTATTCACTTGGCATGAAACAACGGTTAGGAATTGCCTTCGTCTCCTCCCATATTTTAAGTGAGCTCGAGGTAATTGCCGATTACTTAGTCGTTGTAGATCATGGAAAAGTTTTATTCCATGGCGCGACGAAAGAATTGCTTGCAGCGAATAGCCCAAAGTTGATGGTGAAAGCAGCATCCCATGTCGAACTGGAGACTTTGCAAGAGATTGCAAGGGCGGCAGGCTATTCAGCGCAGATTGAGGGAGAGAGGGTAAGTATTGCTGCTCCCGAAAGCTTTGCGGCAGAGTTAAATAAAAAGGCCTTTGAGCGCGGAATTGTGCTCTCACTACTTCAATTTTCCTTGCCCACGCTTGAAGAGAGCTTCTTTGAAATTACGGGTGATGAGAAATGATTCGCGTATTTCTCTCAGAGTGGCGCAAGCTCCGTCGCCCAACACTCTTTGCCGGTACGCTTGGAATAGTTTTTGCGCTCAGTGTCCTTATCACTTCATTACTTTTTCTTCTACTTGATTCCGAGGGTGGCAATGGGCCACGCGGTCGAGTAATCACCCGCGATACATTGGCGCTACCCAGTGGTCTATATCTAGGTTTTACTAATTTCGCGGGGCTCCTTGGCACCATCGCGCTCTCAGTTTTTGCTGCGCAGACCGCTCTGGAGTACACCAATGGCACCTTACGAAATCTCCTCGTTCGCCAACCAAAGCGGATCGTTCTCTTGGCCGGAAAGTATCTTTCGATGTGCAGCTTTGCGCTCCTCACAGTTCTTGTAAGTGCAATCGGCAGTATTGGAATTTCACTGATTCTTTCAGGACCAAAGAAAATCAATACCGATGCCTGGTTTACCTCAGACTCATTTAATTTGCTCTATTCAAATTTAGGTAATGTGTATCTCTCAGCGATCGCTTATGGAACTCTCGGCATGGCGGTGGGAATTATTTTACGTTCACCAATTTCTTCGATTGCGATTTCTCTCGCCTGGCTCTTGATTGTAGAGGGAATCCTCTCTTTCACAGTAGATGGCCTAAATAAATGGCTACCTGGACAGTTGAT
>RFXN01000006.1 GCA_009921625.1 Candidatus Fonsibacter lacus
GACCTCATCTAAGAGCGCATGGCTAAGCGTGTCTTTGCTTTGGTAAGTAAAAACACTCTGATTTCCATCTCGAGATATAAGTACACCGCCATTAGACGGAGCATTAAAAACCTCTTGTCCGGCTACATCATTAACGAAGAGGAAATCAACGCCCTTACGCTCAAGTTTGATTCTGGCTTGCGTTAGATCTAGCTCGCTTTCAGCGGCGAAACCAACGATTACCCGACCTTTAATCTCTGATGGTGCGCTCACTCGCCCCTGTTTTACAGCGAAATCAGCGAGCAAATCCGGGTTTTCCACCAAGTGAAGCAACCGCTCACTCCCGTCACGTTTTAGCTTGACCCCGCTCGTTTCCAGAACTCGGTAATCAGAGACTGCGGCTGCCATAAATAGAAGATCAAATGAGCGCACTTCATCTAGCGCTTGCCCCAATTGGGCGGCAGAAGAAACGTTAATGATTCTTATTGATTTATCGTGTGGAAGCAGGGATGGTGAAATGTTCGCCGCGATAAGAGTCACCTGAGCCCCGCGTGCGGCAGCAGCATTCGCCAGCGCCACTCCTTGTTTACCGGAGGATAGATTGCCAATAAAGCGCACCGGATCGATCATTTCACGGGTGCCGCCCGCAGTAACGACAATTGACTTGCCAAGCAGGTCACTCTTGAGGAAATTTTGCTCCGCGAGAAAATCGAAAATTTCGAATACTTCGGGAAATCTTCCCACACCAACGTCGCCGTTATTTAATGGTCCTTCTGATGGCTCCATAATGATGAAACCTCGAGAACGCAGCATCGCTACATTCTCTTGCGTTGCAGGATTTCGCCACATCTGATGGTGCATCGCGGGAATTATTACCACCGGGCACTTCTCGCTAAATGCGGTGAGTACAGTGGCGCTTAGTAAATCATCGCTTCTTCCCTGAGCTATTCGCGCTAAGAAATCTGCTGTGGTTGGAGCAATAAGAATTAATTCTGCATGACGCGCCGTTTCGATGTGTGCGCCGGAAGAGACATCTTCCCAAAGAGAAGAGTGGATTTTCCGCCCCGATAGCGCTTCCCATGTTGCTGCGCCAACAAAGCGGAGCGCATTCTCGGTTGGAACTACCTGGACATCAATGCCGCGATCAAGTAGGCGACGTAGAAGTTCACATGATTTATATGCAGCAATTCCGCCAGTTACCCCGAGAATCATTGAGCGAGGGAAGATGCTCATAATAGATAGCGCCTCTTCTAACTTAACTCTGTTAACTCTTTGCCGAGTTAGGCTGTTTCGGCGGCGTCACTAGTTTCAAGCGACTCTAAAGTTAACAAACCACCGCTAATTTCGCGGAGCGCTATAGATAATGGTTTTTCATGAACATGTGTTTCAACCAGTGGCCCGACATATTCAAGAAGGCCTTCACTTAGCTGCGAATAGTAAGCGTTGATTTGTCGTGCGCGCTTAGCAGAGAAAAGAACCAAGCTGTACTTGGATCCACTCTTTGCCAAAAGATCATCAATGGGCGGATTGGTAATACCGTCGCTTTGGATCATTGCGCTACCTCCAGAAACTTAGCCCAACCGTTCGACCTTGAAGAGCTAGCGAGGGCTAGCCGGGTTTAGCCAGGTTGAGAGGCCAAGGTTATCAGTCGCGCAGCCACCTCTTCGACTGAGGTATTGACCAGAACCTCGTCAAACCAATGGCTCTGAGCCATCTCCTCCCGGGCGATCTCTAGCCGCTGAGCGGCTCTCTCTGGGGATTCGGTCCCTCGACCCAATAAGCGACGTTCTAACTCTGAAATAGATGGTGGCGCAAGGAAAACCAGATAGGCCCGCTCGCTCGCCGCCCTAACCTGCTTTGCCCCCGAAATTTCAATCTCAAGGAGGACAGATTTTCCGGAGCTAATTTTCTCTGAAACCGGTTCCTTGGGGGTTCCGTAATAATTTCCAGCAAAGTGAGCCCACTCTAGAAAATCTCCCCGCGCTATCTGTTCTTTGAAATTGTGCTCCGTCCGGAAAAAATAATCAACGCCATCAATTTCACCTGCGCGCGGGGCGCGTGTAGTTGCCGAGACGCTAACCCAAATATCAGAGCTATTTTTCCTCAGATAGTCGGAGACCGTTGATTTTCCGACGCCGCCAGGTCCAGAGAGCACTATCAATTCCACGCCCTTAGCGTAGTTGGAATTCTGCCAATAACTCGCGAGTTTGATGGATCCCTAAACCACGAATTCGCCGACTAGGGGCAATCCCAATCTTCTCCATAAGGGCAGCGGCTCGGACTTTCCCAACTCCAGGGAGCGCTTCAATTAACGCTCTTACCTTCATCTTGCCGATGAAGTCATCGCTTTTGCCGAGCGCGATTACCTCTTCCAAGGTTCGTTTCCCACTTTTTAAATCCGCCTTTACATCAGCGCGCACTCTCCGAGCTTCGGCTGCGCGCTGTAAAGCTGCAGCTCGTTCATCAGCGGTTAAGCGAGGTACTTCCATGCCTGGAAGTTACTGGGTACAGGAGTCCTCGGCATCTTCAAAGTGACGAAGCGATACGCGCAGCGTTTTCGGCAATCTCTCTGAGAGTAGAACCGGAGGTTATGGGGCGACCAATCACAACGAAATTAGCGCCCCAACCAAGCGACTCCGCTGGAGTTGCCACTCGAGATTGATCTCCTTGAGGTGCACCACTTGGCCGAACGCCAGGAGTGATGATTGTTATGTCAGGAGGAAGCACTTCTCGCAAATTTCTCACCTCGTGCGGCGATGCCACTATTGCTTTCGCTCCTGAATCAACAGCGAAACGCGCCCATCTAGTAACGATTTCATTAGCCGACCCGGCAATTCCAAGAGTAGAGATATCGGCAAGTGCGAGCGAGGTTAATAACGTAACTGCCGTAATTTTTCCATTCGGTAGCTCAGTTGCGGCAGCTGAAATCATCTCTGGGCCACCTGAAGCATGAACAGTTAAGTAATCAGGTTTAATATCGGCAATAGCCCTAGTTGCACCGGCAACAGTGTTTGGGATGTCATGTAATTTTAAATCGAGAAAGAGTTGCAAATCTGGCGCAGCCTCACGTACGTACGATATTCCAGACTTTCCATGAGCAAGATAAAATTCTAAACCCAGTTTAATCACGCTAATTGAACTTTGAGTTGCTTTAACCCAATCACGAGCACGTTCGATATCGGTCGTGTCAACGGCAAGAACAATTGGAGCGTTCATTATTCCCCTCGGTGGGCATATCCCACAGCCTCTGAAAAATTAGCAAATCCACGGTTAATCAAAATATTTTCAAGCTCGCTTTTGATTCGAACCGGCGCACCTGGGTCGTGGAAGGTAGCGGTGCCAACCGAAATTGCCGATGCACCGGCGAGGATTAGTTCGAAAGCGTCAGTACCAGTCAGCACGCCCCCCATCCCCACTATAGGAACTTCAGGCAGCGCGCGATGTACTTGGTAAATAGCTCGCACTGCCACTGGGCGAATAGCAGGCCCGGATAAACCACCAGTTTTATTTGCTAAATGTGGGCGCATGGTTTCGGTATTTATCACCATGCCAAGCAAAGTATTTATCATCGCTAAACCATCGGCCCCCGCAGCTACCACCTCTCGTGCGATGGAAACAATATCCGTAACATCTGGAGAGAGTTTTGCAATTATCGGAATTGTATTTCCAACGCTCCGCTTTACAGCTTCGATAACTTCTCTGGCCGAATTGGGATCACACGCAAAAACTAATCCTCGATTTTCGACATTGGGGCAAGAGATGTTTACTTCAATGGCGCTCACACCATGGGCACTTCGAACTTTCCGGGAGAGCGCTGCAAACTCATCTACGCTCTCACCCGCAATCGAAACCACAGTGCGCGCCCCGTGCGCGACCAACCAAGGTAAATCCTCTTTGAGAAATACTTCAATGCCAGGCCCTTGCAATCCGATGGCATTAAGCATTCCACTTGGCGTTTCTGCCATCCGAGGCGTAGCCCGGCCGGAACGTGGTTGACTCATCACCGACTTAGTGACCACTGCTCCAATATCACTTAGGGGGAAGAACGCAGATAACTCTTTACCGTTCGCGGCGCATCCGCTTGCAGTAAAAATTGGATTGGGAAAAAGCGCCGAACCAATCTTGGTGGAGTAAGAGAACTTACTCATCGATGCGCTCCATATGTTCCTGGCGGGATAGTGCCAATGCCGTCCCACTGAACGCACTCACCATCAAATATTGGACCATCGAGACAAGAGCGGAGCATTTTGATAACGCCATCTTTATCTTTTACAGGAAGCACACAGGTCATGCAGAGCCCGATCCCGCAAGCCATACTCTCTTCAACAGCACATTGCACCAGCACACCCGCGCGAGATCCAATTTCAGTAAGGGCTTTGAGTAATCCCATCGGACCACAGGCGTAGACGATATCGATTGAGCTTAAAGCATTATCAAATAGATCGGTAACTCTCCCCTTTGTTCCAACGGAACCATCTTCAGTGGCTATGGCTAGTGAATGAACAGATCTCTTACCTTCTACCGGAGCGAAAATTCGCTCCGCGCTACTAGCACCTACCACCATTTCAACGCGAGAATTTTTTTGACGCAGAATTTCAGCTAATGGAAAGAGAGGAGCAGATCCATATCCTCCGCCAACAAGTAAGGCACGGACTGGATCTTTCGGGATTTTAAATGCATTACCTAGCGGTCCAACGACATTTAATTTATCATGAGGCTCCCGTTTGCTGATCCAGGTGCTTCCAGCATTGTGTGGCGCAACAATAATCTCTACTGTTCCGCCAAAAGGTCCGCGTGGGACGGTTTGATAGATAGCAAAGGAACGGCGCAGGAGCATAGAGCTGCGCTCGTCACCAACGCTGATTCCAACAAAGTTTCCAGGTTTAGCATGTTCAGCGATTTCTGGAGCCGCAAGGGTTAAATGTTGATACGCGCCAACTTTTTTATTTGAGATAATTTCACACTCTCGTTGGACCACATCTGGATTTATTCCACTCGCCCCGGTCATGTTCTCTAACCTAACCATTCCTGCAAAGAGGTTACTGTGAAGTCACCGTCACGTTGAGCAACCATCGCTTCAGCAGCCGCATTGAGCCCAGAAATGGTCGTGATAATTGGAATACCGCGCGCTACCGCTGATGTTCGGATTCGCCACCCATCCTCACGCGGACCAGAGCCAAAGGGGGTATTAACCACCAACGCCAGACTCCCTGACTCGATGAGATCTACCGCTGTTGGTTCTCCCTTTGGCCCTTTACCTTCAGAGAACTTGCGCACTTGGGTAACGGCAATCCTTTCAGCTGTAAGCGCTTTTGCAGTTCCTGCAGTTGCATAGAGTTGATATCCAGAGCTAGCAAGTTTTTTAGCGCTCTCCACTCCCAACTTTTTATCTCGATCTGCGAAGGAGACAAAGATCGAACCCGAGTTGGGCAGCGCACCTGATGCAGCGCTTTGGCTCTTTGAGAATGCTCGACCAAAGGTGCTATCTCGACCCATCACTTCCCCGGTAGATCGCATCTCTGGACCCAGCAGCGCATCTACCCCACTGCCATCCCGTTTTCTAAATCGATTCCACGGAAGTACTGCCTCTTTCACGCTTATTCCGCGCGCAATTCCATCTCCCGAGTTTGGCAAAAGCCCTTCTGTTCTTAGTTGAGAAATACTCTTGCCTAACGAGATTTGTGCAGCTGCTTTCGCTAGCGGAACCCCTATCGCTTTGCTAACAAATGGCACCGTTCGTGATGCTCTTGGATTTGCCTCGAGCACATAGAGTGCGCCATCTTCAATGGCAAACTGAATATTGACTAAACCAAGGACGCCGATGCCCGATGCTATTTTTTCCGTTGCTCCTCTTATTTCTGCTAGCGCTTTGCTAGATAGATCGACTGGTGGTAGTACACATGCAGAATCACCAGAGTGAATTCCGGCCTCCTCGATATGTTCCATCACGCCCGCTAAGAAGAGTTCTTTTCCATCAAAAAGCGCATCTACATCGAGCTCCACCGCATGGTCTAAGAATCGATCAACAAGGACAGGATGATTGGGGCTGATTTCTGTGGCTCGTGATATGTAACTCTCAAGCGCCTGATCATCATAAACAATCTCCATTCCTCGTCCACCGAGGACGTAAGATGGACGGACCAAAACTGGATAGCCAACTCTTGCGGCAATCGTTTGAGCATCGTGGAAGGAATATGCCAACCCGAATTCAGGGGCGCGCAAGCCTTCGCGATCTAACAAAGCGCCAAATTCGCCACGATCTTCGGCAATATCAATGGAATCCGGGCTAGTACCGACAATTGGAACGCCTGCCTCTTGAAGGCTTTTTGCCAAACCAAGCGGTGTCTGACCACCTAATTGGACTACCACTCCCGCGACTGGTCCAACCGCAAGCTCAGCTCGATAAATCTCCATTACATCTTCAAATGTAAGTGGTTCAAAATAGAGTCGATCTGAGGTGTCGTAATCCGTTGACACCGTCTCCGGATTGCAATTAACCATGATGGTTTCATATTCCATCTCTTTCAATGCAAATGCCGCATGAACACAGGAGTAATCAAATTCCACACCTTGTCCGATTCGGTTAGGCCCGCTTCCTAAAATCAAAACTGCGGGTTTTGTTCGCGGTTCCACCTCAGTCTCTTCGTCGTAACTGGAGTAGTGATATGGGGTTTGGGCCTTGAATTCTGCAGCACAGGTATCGACTGTTTTATATACCGGATGGATTGCGAACATTTCCCGCTTGCGACGTATATCCCCCTCTTCCAATCCGACGATTTCAGCAACCTGCATATCGCTGAAACCAAAACGCTTCGCTTCTCGTAGCAGTTTCGCCGTTAACTCACCTGGTTCAGACACCTTTTGCGCCATCTCGTTAATTTGAGAGATTTGATCTAAGAACCATGGATCGATTTTCGAAACTTCATGGACTTGCTCCACTGTGGCACCAAGAAATAGGGCTCGCTGAACGTGATGGATTCGCATCTCTGTAGCTACTGCTGCTCCTTGCAATTCTCGCTGGAGCTCACCTTCCTTAATGAATGAGAATGAATATCCTTTCTTTTCAAGTGAGCGCATTGCTTTCTGGAGAGCCTCTGGAAAGCTTCGCCCAATCGCCATCGCTTCACCAACGCTTTTCATCGTAGTGGTGAGGCGGGGATCTGCTGCAGGAAACTTCTCGAAATTAAAGCGCGGAATTTTCACAACAATATAATCAAGAGTTGGTTCGAAAGATGCTGGAGTTTCTTTTGTAATGTCGTTCTTGATTTCGTCAAGTGAATAACCGATGGCTAACTTCGCTGCTATTTTTGCGATAGGAAAGCCGGTTGCCTTTGATGCTAGTGCACTTGATCGCGAGACTCGTGGATTCATCTCGATAACGACTATTCGACCATTTGCAGGATTGACTGCGAATTGGATATTGCAACCACCGGTATCTACGCCAACAGACCTGATGATGTCGATAGCTAAGTTCCGCAATTTTTGATATTCAACATCGGTCAAAGTAAGCGCAGGGGCAACGGTAATTGAATCACCGGTATGCACACCCATTGGATCGAAGTTTTCAATTGAACAGACAACCACAACGTTATCTTTGTGATCCCGCATCATTTCGAGCTCGTATTCTTTCCAACCAAGAATCGATTCTTCAATCAACACCTCAGTTGTTGGGCTATAGCGGAGTCCAGCTCCCGCAATCTCTCGAAGTTCGCTCTCATCTTTAGCGATGCCAGAGCCCAGTCCGCCCATCGTAAAGGAAGGTCTAACGACAACGGGATATTTAAACCGATGGGCCGCATCAATGCACTCTTCTATCGAATGACAAATTTGTGATTGAGCGGATTCACCTCCAATACTCTCGACGATACCTTTAAAAATCTCTCGATTCTCTCCCCTGTTAATGGCATCAACGTTTGCGCCGATAAGTGTGACACCATATTTTTCGAGCGTTCCCGCCTCATGAAGTTTGATTGCGGTATTTAGCGCTGTTTGTCCGCCAAGCGTTGCCAATAATGCATCAGGGCGTTCTTTTTCAATAACCTTTGCCACAAAATCTGGGGTTATCGGTTCTATATAAGTCGCGTCAGCAAATTCTGGATCGGTCATAATTGTTGCGGGATTTGAGTTGATAAGAATTACCCGCAAACCTTCAGCCCGCAGAACTCGACATGCTTGTGTTCCGGAATAATCAAATTCACATGCTTGTCCAATGACAATAGGTCCTGAACCAATCACCAAAACACTTTTGATGTCACTACGTTTTGGCATCAGCGTTTTCCTTTTATGAGTTCTAAGAATCGATCGAAAAGATAGCTTGCATCGTGTGGGCCAGCTGCTGCTTCCGGGTGATACTGAACGCTAAACGCTGGACGATCAAGCAGCTCTAAACCTTCGACAACATCATCATTGAGATTGATATGCGAAACTCTTCCTCGACCGAACACGGTATCGAAAACGCCTTCTATCGGAGCTCGAACGGCAAAGCCATGATTGTGCGCGGTAATCTCAACCTTTCCGCTCGCTTTATCAAAAACGGGTTGATTGATGCCACGATGCCCAAAACGTAATTTATAGGTTTCAAAACCAAGTGCTTGACCGAAAATCTGATGACCAAAGCAGATGCCAAAGACCGGTATGGAACGCTGAAGAATCTCGCGGACTAACTCCACAGTGGCTCTCATCGTGGAGGGGTCCCCTGGGCCATTGGAGAGAAAAATCCCATCAGGTTTACATTCGAGTAATTCATCTAGCGTGGCATCGAATGGAAAGATATGCACCTCAATGCCTCGTTCAGACATCATTCTTGGCGTTGCACCTTTGATACCAAGATCGAGCGCGGCGACTACTGCCTTCTTCTGGCCAATAGCAGGTACGAAATATTTTCTCTCAATCGAAACATCGGCAACCAGGTTAGCGCCAGCCATTTGTGGTGCATGACGGACCCTGCGAACCATCTCTTCTCGCGCTAATTCTTCCCCTGAAAATATTCCCACCCGCATTGCGCCGCAATCTCGAAGATGACGAGTGAGTGCTCGAGTATCAACACCAGAAATTCCTACCACTTTGTTATTAATTAGCTCCATCTCCAAGTCTCGCTCCGAGCGCCAATTACTTGAGATTCGAGCAGGATCGCGAACGACAAACCCAGAGACCCAAATTCGACGTGATTCTTCATCAACGGTATTCATTCCAGTATTACCAATATGAGGGGCGGTCATCACCACCACTTGCTTGAAATATGAAGGATCGGTGAGAGTCTCTTGATATCCAGTCATTCCTGTGGAAAAAACCGCTTCGCCAAAGGTTTCACCCTCTGCTGCCCACGCTTGACCTTCGAAAATTCGACCGTCGTCAAGAACTAGATATGCGCTCTTTCGATCTTTCACAACTGCGTCACCAACTCTCCATTGTTCACAGTAAGTTCGCCGCGCAGGAAAGTAAATAAAACCTGACCAGGCAAGGTTAACGTCGAGTAAGGGTTATTCCGGCTCTTACTGGCGCTCTTCATCTCGCTCACATTTCTTCGAATGTGCGTATCGACAAGTATGAAGTTTGCTGCTGCGCCTTTGGCAAGTAATGGTCCATGACCTTTTCCATAAGTTGAATTTATTCGAGCAATCTCCGCTGGTTTGATTGACATCCGTTGAGCGATTGTTTTCCAAGTGGCTAGCCCAGTTTCGACCATACTCTCTTGAACTACCGAGAGCGCGTTTTCTAGCCCAATCATTCCGTTGGCAGCTTCACTCCATTCGCACTCCTTGCTCTCCTGAGGGTGCGGAGCATGATCTGTAGCAACAATGTCTATGGTGCCATCCGCTAGCGCTTCACGGAGGGCTTGCACATCGTCATTTGTTCGCAACGGAGGATTCACTTTGAAGATTGGGTCATAACTTTCAGCCAAGGTGTCAGTAAGAAGAAGGTGGTGAGGTGTGACCTCGGCCGTCACGTTGATACCTCGCGCTTTTGCCCATCTGATGATATCCACGCTGCCTGCAGTTGAAAGATGGCAGATATGGAGCCTCGCGCCAACATGTTCTGCAAGTAAAACATCACGAGCGATAATTGCTTCTTCAGCGACGGCAGGCCATCCCGTTAAGCCCAACTTCGCCGAGACAACTCCTTCATTCATCTGTGCATTTTCAGTTAGGCGTGGATCTTGAGCGTGCTGTGCAATAACACCATCAAATTGTTTGACGTACTCAAGAGCGCGGCGCATGACAAGTGGATCAGAAACACATTTGCCGTCATCGCTAAAAATTCGCACCTGCGCCATGGAGTGCGCCATCGCACCTAATTCAGCAAGCGCTGAACCGTTTAACCCTTGAGTTACCGCTCCGACAGCAAAAACATCGCAATAACCTGCCTCGCGACCTAACCGAACCACTTGTTCTACCACTCCAGCGGTGTCGGCAACTGGATCGGTGTTAGCCATCGCATGCACCGCGGTAAAGCCACCGAGCGCAGCGGCGGCGCTTCCTGTCCGCACCGTTTCAGCATCTTCTCGCCCGGGCTCACGCAAATGAGTATGTAAATCGACCAGCCCTGGTAATAGTTGAAGATTCTTACCTGTGATAACCGAAGCCCCCTTGGATTCAAGGGATCGCGCGCTGCCAATCTCGGCAATAACACCTTTAGCTATCCGCACATCCACGCTCTCGCCTTCAGGGGTCAGGACTTCGCTAAGTAGGTACTCGGCAGGTTGATCTCGACTAATCATTTGCTCCCCCTAATAGCAGATAAAGAACTGCCATCCGCACGCTCACTCCATTAGCAACTTGCTCCAAAATCACAGAATTCACATCATCTGCACACTCTGCAGATATCTCTAGGCCGCGATTAATAGGTCCAGGATGAAGAATCAGTGGAGATTTAGAACTCTTAGAGAGGCGCTCACGATCTAAACCAAACAATCTAGAGTATTCGCGGGCGCTGGGAAAAAAGGCGCTCTTCATTCGCTCCGTCTGAATGCGCAGCATCATTACCGCATCACACTCTTTCATTACGCTATCAAAATCGAAAGAAACTTTTACTGGCCATTGCGAAACCCCAACCGGTAGCAGTGTTGGGGGAGCTACCAAGGTAACTTCCGCACCGAGTAAAGAGAGTAGAAGCACATTGCTTCGGGCAACTCGGGAGTGCAGAACGTCACCAACAATTGCAATTCGCAACCCTGATAAATCTTCACCAACGCCAGAGTTTGAATTTCGTTTGCCGATCAAATGCTTGCGAATAGTAAAAGCATCTAAAAGAGCTTGGGTGGGATGTTCGTGGGTACCATCTCCTGCGTTAATAACCGATCCACTGGTCCATTCTGCTAACCGTCGCGCAGCACCAGATGAGCTATGTCGGAGGATTACCGCATCTGCTCCCATCGATTGAAGTGTGAGCGCTGTATCTTTAAGGCTCTCACCTTTTGAAACGCTCGATCCTTTTGCTGAGAAGTTTATAACATCAGCAGATAAACGTTTAGCTGCTGCTTCAAATGAAATTCGAGTCCTAGTGGAATCTTCGTAGAATAGATTAACTACTGTTCTTCCGCGCAATGTGGGTAATTTTTTAATTGGCGCATCTGATATTCGAGATAGTTCGTCTGCAGTATCAAGGATCAATATCGCTTGTTCTCTTGATAGGTTTCCAATCGATAGCAGATGGCGCGCGAGAGTTGGTGTTAGCGCTTCACTCATGGGCACCTGCAATAATTACTTGATCTTCGCCATCCACTTCGGAGATACTCACTTTGACATTTTCTTCTTGTGAGGTCGGCAAGTTCTTCCCTACGTAATCGGCGCGAATTGGTAGTTCGCGATGGCCCCTATCAATCAAGACTGCTAATTGAACGAGCGCTGGTCGACCTAACTCTCCGAGGGCATCTAAGGCGGCGCGAATAGTTCTCCCTGAGTACAACACATCATCGATCAGGATGATTCTTTTGCCATCAATTCCCCCTGATGGGATTTTCGTGGGAGTAAGCGCTCTGGGGGGTTTGGAGCGAAGATCATCGCGATGCAAGGTGATATCTAAAGTGCCGACCGGAATTGGCTCGGAGACAATACGTGCTATCTCGCTACCAATGCGCTCGGCTAGATAGGAACCGCGAGTAGGTATACCTAGGAGCAAGAGCCCTTCGCTACCGCGATTTTTTTCAATAATCTCATGAGAAATGCGAGTAAGTGCCCGCGCTATATCAGCGCTGCTCAGCACAGCCTTTTCGGCCACGTTGCCACCATTCCTTCCTCGCCTCTCGGGACGAGTCTTAAAGGATTGAGTGGGAGCATATCGGAAGTTCAGTGGATAGTTGAAACTGCCCCTCATTGAGCGCGTCTACTCTCCCGCCATGGAATTTGACCGACTTGAAGCCCTACGAATTGGGCAAGAACTAAAGAAAATCAGGAAACAGCGCGGATTGTCTCTAGCCGAAGTAGAGACTCTCTCTGGCGGCAGGTGGAAAGCAGTTGTGATTGGTTCCTATGAGCGCGCTGACCGAGCAATCACCGTTGGCCGCCTCAGCGCCCTAATGGCTCTTTACCAAGCTCCCATTGGGGCGCTCTTTCCGATGAATAAACAGCATCAACGCGACACTCGACAGGATGAGGAGTTTCACAGCGGCAGAGCAGAGGATCTCTCGGTTTTCACCTTCGATCTCAATCGTCGCGCCGAAATTAAATCTCTAAGTCAAACTCTAGAAAACTTTATTAGCCATGCAATAAATACCCGAGGCGATTGGAATGGTCACGTTCTTACCCTGCGCAAGAGTGATGTTCGCACCATTGCAATCTGTGAAGGCCTGGCGCTATCGGAGTTTATTGAGAAGCTTCGTCTCCATCGAGTTCTCGCGCTATGGCGCTGAGAATCCCGTGAATATATTGCGGTGATTCATCAGTAGAGAAACTCTTGGCGAGTTCTATCGCTTCATCGATAGCCACAGCGGTATCAACGCCACCGTTCTTGCTATGCAAAATTTCGTATGTTGCAATCCGTAATATATTCCGGTCCACATTTGCTAGCCGATCTAAATCCCAATTCTTCGCATTTTTATCGATAAGAGAATCTATATGGGGGCCTTGATTTCCGTAGCCTTCAACTAATTCAACCGCGAAAAGAGATATCTCATCGCTGGCAGTTATATTCTCTTTGACTAGCCAGAGAGGGTTAACACCTTTGATGTCACTCTCGTAAAGGATATCTAGTGCGCGTTTACGCCCTTTCGAGCGAGCGGACATTAATTCGCTCGACCAAGATATGAGCCGTCTCGAGTATCGATACGAACCTTTTCATCTTGGTTGATAAATAACGGAACGCTAACTGTTGCACCTGTTTCAAGAGTTGCTGGTTTGGTGCCCGCGTTAGAACGATCACCTTGTAAACCAGGCTCCGTGTATGTAATCCGCAACTCCACGGAGGCTGGCAATTCGACATATAGCGGCTCGCCTTCATGTACCGCCACAATTGCCTCAACATTTTCTAACATATATTTGGCAGCTTCGCCCACTGTTACTTGAGAGATATACATTTGATCAAAATTCTCTTTATCCATGAAAACAAAACTTTCACCATCTTTATACAAATAGGTCATATCTCGTTTATCAACTGTGGCAACTTCCACCTTTAAACCTGCGTTAAAAGTCTTTTCAACAACTTTTCCGGAAAGTACGTGCTTCATCTTGGTGCGTACGAAAGCTGGCCCTTTACCTGGCTTCACATGCTGGAATTCAACAACAGTCCAAAGCTGCCCATCGAGATTAAGGGTCATACCATTCTTGAGGTCATTAGTTGTCGCCACGCCAAATCCTTTACTTTTGTGTGGGAGAACAACCCACAGCCTGATGTAATTCTACCCGAGGAAATTCTTACACTTTCCCAAGCAAATTCGCCAATGCTCGAAGAGCAAGTTCATAAGAAAGTAAACCAAAACCACCAATAGTTCCGGTTACAACCCCCGAGACAACTGAGGTATGTCGGAACTCCTCTCTTGAGAGAGGGTTTGATAAATGCACCTCAATACTTGGCGCCTTGAGCATTGCAACCGCATCGCGAATCGCATATGAATAGTGGGTAAAGGCTGCTGGATTAAAGGCAATGGGAATCTTTTTATCGGCTGCCTCATGTAACCAGTGAATAATTTCAGTTTCGCTATCGCTCTGTCTAACTTCGACATCTAATCCAAGATCTTTTCCAGTGCTAACACAAAACTCAACCAGATCTTTAAAAGAAATATCTCCGTACATAGAATGATCGCGTAAATCCAATCTTCCCAAATTTGGACCGTTCAGCACCCAGATTTTCATGTAGCAATCCTCTCATAAGCGCGCTGCAGAAGGTCGGTAGGTACCTTTTCGAGTCGGATAACTTCGTATCTATCGTTAACTGCAACAAAGCGCAGCCCACTACTTCTAGCTTTTTTATCACTTTGCATGTGGGTGAGAAGCTCAGGCCACGCCTGCCTTGGATAGCCTTGTGGCAATCCCACTTTAGTTAAAATTGCGCGGTGACGTTGAAGTAACTCGTCTGAACTTAAACCCATTTCATAAGTTAGGTTGGCAATAAATGCCATCCCTACTGCAACCGCATCACCATGTCGCCATTGATACCTCTCATGCCGCTCGATTGCGTGCGCCAATGTATGGCCGTAATTAAGCACTTCGCGAAGGAAGCTCTCTTTCAGATCTTTTGAGACCACTTCAGCCTTTACCGAAACGGCTCGATAAATTAACTCTTGAAGTGAAGAGCTATTCCAATTGTAAAAATCATCAACGCTCTCAATAATTTCTAAAATCCTTTGATCTGCGATAAAACCACATTTGATAACTTCCGCCATTCCCGCTCGCAATTCATCCTGCGGAAGACTCTTTAGAAAATCAATATTTATGATTACCAATTTTGGAGAGTGAAACGAACCCACTAAATTCTTCCCAGTATCGGTATTTATACCGGTCTTTCCACCAATCGCAGCATCAACCATCCCAGCTAATGATGTGGGAATAGCAATCCAATGAATACCACGAAGCCATGTGGCAGCTATGAAACCGGCCAGGTCTGTAGTTGCCCCTCCACCCAACCCAATAACTAAATCATTTCTCCGGAAGTTTTCGCTACCTAATAGCGACCAGCACCGTTCGACTGTAGAAATGTTTTTCTGTGACTCCCCTTCGGGCACATCAATCAGAATTACTTTTTCGATCTCCGAGAGCGTCTTTAGCTCATCTACTAAAGGTGTTGCAAGATGAACCAAGTACTTCGGAACGATAATTGCAATCTTGCTCGCGCCCGCCAACACAGGTTGAATTGTTTCTACAGAAACTGATTGAAACACTACATCGTAAATATGCTCAGCGATAACGCTAACTCTTTCACTCATAGACCTCTCGCAATCTCTTGAGCTACCTCACGGGCACTTTTGCCATCGGTGTTTATTTCAATATTCGCTACCGCTTGATAAATTGGAAGACGCGCTTTCATTAAAGTTATCCATTGGGCTCGTGGATTTTCAACTAGGAGCGGTCGATCGCGATTAAAACCTATTCGAGGTGCCGCATGTGCAATGCTTACATTGAGAAAAACAACGCTCCCGCCGCTATTTTTCAAACGCTCTTGAGTGAGCGTTGAAAGAATTGCTCCTCCCCCGAGAGAAATGATTTTACGTCGGTTACTCTCGCTGGTGAGTGCGCGCATTACCGCCAATTCTTCTTGTTCCCGAAAATAGCGTTCACCATCCTCAGTAAAAATATCCGATATTTTCTTTCCGCATGCCTCTTCAACAAGAAAATCGGTATCAATAACATCGCCTTCAACTAACTCGGCAAGGGCGCGCGCGGTACTGCTCTTACCCGCTCCTGGTGGACCAGTGATAATTATTGGCGGTTTATCCATGATGACTTATTTAATTTCGAGAGAATCTAGATAACCCCGAATATTTCGCTGCACCTCTTGCAGGCTATCCCCGCCAAATTTCTCCAGCAGCGCTTCTGCGAGAACTAATGACATCATTGCCTCGCCGACAACTCCGGCCGCAGGAACAGCGCAAACATCAGATCGCTGATTAATGGCCTTAGCCGCCTCTTTAGTTGCCACATCAACGGTATCAAGCGCTTTAGGCACCGTGGAAATGGGCTTCATTGCAATTCGGACTCGTAACGGTTCGCCAGTACTCATTCCGCCTTCGGTTCCGCCGGCGCGCCCTGTTCTGCGCTTAATTCCCTCACTGGTCATATCAATTTCATCATGTGCTTGCGATCCTCGTCGCGTAGCGGTGGTAAATCCATCACCAATTTCCACACCTTTAATCGCTTGAATGCTCATCAGCGCTCCAGCAAGACGGCTATCTAATCGGCGATCCCAGTGAACATGTGAACCCAAACCAGGAGGAAGGTTGTAAGCCAATATTTCGATTACTCCACCGAGGGTATCGCCAGAAGTGTGAGCGCTCTCAATTTCAGCGATCATCGCTTCACTAGCGCTTTTATCAAAAGCACGAACGGGGTCTTCATCTATTTGCGACATGTTTATTGGTTGCGGAAGAAGGTAATCCTCTTTTACGCGAGCAGCTCCAATAGAAATCACGTGGCTGAGAATTTCAACTCCTGCAGCTTGCTGCAGAAATAAGCGAGCAACTGCACCTAGAGCAACGCGGGCTGCAGTTTCGCGAGCGGATGCGCGTTCTAAAATTGGACGAGCATCATCAAAATCATATTTCTGCATTCCAACAAGATCTGCATGGCCTGGACGCGGTCTCGTTAGCGGTGCATTTCTACCTAATCCAGCCAGTTCAGTTGGATCGACTGGATCAGCCGACATCACTTTCTCCCACTTTGGCCACTCACTATTACCTACCTGAATAGAGATAGGTCCACCTTGTGTAATGCCATGTCTAACTCCACCAAGAATTGAAATTCGATCGGCTTCGAAGTTCATCTGAGCATTGGATAATTCTCTCAGATAAAGAGCTCTAGATGGCGCCAATACCAAAGAGGGCTAAAGATGCCCCAGAAATGGCTGGAGCGAAGGGATGTCCTCGCCTATCTTTTCGCTTTCTCTTCGCCCCTGGCAACGCTAACGCGCTCGAGAACAATAAGAGAGCGCAGAGAAAACTCAATGGCGACCTCTCTGAAAGTAGGGGTGAAAGCAAGATGAGCGCTCCAATCATTTTGATATCTCCTCTCCCGATTGATCTTGGTAATAACGTAGTTATCAAGTACATCACCAAAACCCACCCCCACGCCACAACCAAAACTTCAATGCTGGTTGCTTGATAAAGCGTTAGTAGGAAAAGAGATGGTTTAGTGATGAAATCAGGTATTCGAAACTCCTTTCTATCAACTTCTGCAACAACAAATAAGATTGTTGCCGCAAAGATAAAAAGAGGTTCACTCTTTAATAAGATTAAACAAATTGCATAGATAACCGAAGTTGTTCGGGGTATCTCTAGAAAGAGTTTAATCGAGCAAAACCTAATAAACCAGATAACCGCTGAGAGTAAAATTATTTTTTGTATTAAACTGTTCCAAAGCATTGGAGAATAATACGAATTAAGGAACTAGCTAAGATTTTTTATCAACAGCTGAGACTATTTGGCAAGAAACTCGAATGCGCTTGCTCGCATCTCCTGGTATAGCTCAATCTTCCGCTCTTGCAGAGAATCACCACTCAATGACATAAGTTCCAGTTGACCAATTGCTTGCCAGACCAGCAAATCTAAGCCATCGATCGCGAAGCCACCAGAATTTCTCCACTTGCGGAGTAGATCTGTTGGCCAAGGGTTATACAAAGATTCGAAGAGCGTCTGCGGAGTACCGCTGAAATCCAACTGGTCGGTTGCGCCTCCAGGGGTCGTTGAAATTACCAACTCTGCTTTCAGTCCAAATGAAGCATCGCTCTCGGCGAGCAATTGATTGTTGGTTAAATCATCCCACTTGAAAACAGTGACAATGGAATATGCTGCTGAATTCACAAGGGCTTTGGCTCGATGTGCAGAGCGTGAGAAAACATTTATCTGTTGCGCTCTGCTATCAACAGCGGCGATAGCGGCTCTTGCGGTGGCTCCGCCACCAAGAATGGTCACCACCCTGGGAATTGCTATTTCATGGAAGGCAAGAGCATCTATAAATCCCTGAACATCGGTATTTTCACCCCGTGATTGAAGCTCATCAAAAATGAGCGTGTTCACGCCGTTTACTCTTTTGCCAAGATCAGAAATATTGTCTATCAGATTTAAGGCCTCTTCTTTAAGCGGCATCGTTAGAGAAAGACCTCGAAATTGACCGAGATACTTCTCTAAGAATTCCTTTAGTTGACCAGAAGTAACTTCGTGTCGTTCGTAACTCCAGTTCCAACCCAGAAGATCATATGCCCGTTGATGAATAATGGGAGATAGCGAATGTTGAATCGGTGAACCAAGAACTGCAGCTTTAATCATGAATCACTACCAAACTTGCCTGCTTTCAAATTTTCTTTAAATTCTCGCTTAAATGAAAGGAACTCTTTATATGAAGCGGTGAATTTCGTACTACCTGGCTCAACTGTCACGAAGTATAGCCAATCGCCTACATCCGGATTGAGCGTTCCTTCCATAGCAGCCCTACCAGGATTACCAATTGGAGTAGGAGGTAAACCTTGACGGTTATACGTGTTATAACGGGAAGAGATTTCAATATCTTGCTTATTTACAGCGATTCGCCGTTCCTTAAGAGCGTACAAAACGGTGCTATCCAATTGTAAAGGCATACCAATTTCAAGTCGGTTGTAAATTACTCTGGCTACTTTACGAAATTCTTGTTCGTCGAATCCCTCTGATTGCACTATCGACGAGATGATTAGGGCATCATATGGCGTCAATCCGAGCAACTTTGCGCGATTCTGAAAATCAATTTCTTTAGTAATAGATATAAACTTGCCAAGAAGGCGATCTTTTACAGCCTTCAAATCATCGTTTGGCGTAAGATTGTAAGTCGCTGGGAAAAAGAAACCCTCTGGATTGCGCTCACCGAAACCTGGGATATCTACCCTTTCCTTACTGATTTGATCGATCTCGTTCGAACTGAAGTTAAGTTGAGAGAGCGCACTTGCTATTTCGTAAACTCGCTCCCCCTCCTTAATAAGAAGAACAAGTGAACGCCGCTTAGGATCTAGAAGTTGCAAAACCGCTTCTTTGCCAGGAATCTTCCTATTGATTCGATAAGTGCCTGGTTGAATCGATTGCGAATTTGGATTAGCAGTAGCAGCGGAAAAGAACGATCGAGCGCTCTTCACAACGTCGGCCTTATAAAGTATTTGCGCAATCTCGTCACCACTTGAACCAGACGGAATGACAATAGTTGTTTCTTGTGCTCTCTCACTCATCGAATAGTTTGGAACTGGCTGAGGTTTTCGCAGCTCACGAACTATAAGCAACACGCTACTCAGGAGAATTACTGAAATTCCAAAGAGCGCTAACTGACGAATGTACTTTTTAAGAAACGCGGCCATCAAGATATCCTTGTAATATTTCAACTGCTGACATCGCATCGATTTTACTTTTCATCGTTCGGGAGTTATAGCCAGTTTCGCGCAATTTCTTGCCAGCGATTACCGAGGTGAATCTCTCATCAAATTGTGAAATTTTGAACGAGGTGAGCTCCCGCAATCGTTCGATGAATTGCAAAGCTTCATCGCGAGCTATCGTATTCTTTGCCGACAAGCTTGTTGGAAGGCCAACTACGATCTCATCTACTGATTCACTCTCTGCAATTTTTACAATCTCCCGGAGCGCGCTTTCATAATCATTCGTCTGGTGTACCGTCGAAAAGGGCGAAGCGAGGATTTTGCTGAAGTCTGAGAGGGCAATTCCGATTCGTGCTTGGCCTAGGTCGAGCCCCATGATGCGCGATTTGCCATTTGCGTTCTCCACTCGGAACAGGCTAACCAATCGTTGTTAGATATGCTTCCAATTCCTTAATCGCCACTGGAATCGCTTCAGAATTAGCGCCTCCGCCTTGGGCAAAATCATCTTTTCCACCACCACCACCGCCAAGAGCCTTGGAAGCGCGTTTAACCAATTCCCCAGCTTTGACGCCAACAGCTCTAGCCCCTTCTGTTGTCTGAGCCACCACTAACGGTTTCTTGCCCCCGCTAAAGAGAGCGACTGCCGCTGATTCACCACGCAATTTATCAGAGAGTGCACTCGCCAATGAACGTAACTCCTCATTGCCAAGTTCGCCTTCAACCGACGCAATAATTGCTTTAATCTTCCCAACCGTTGTTAGTTTGGCAATTAAAGGATTAATTTGTGACAAAGCTTCTTTCGATCGGTAGTTAGCGATTTCTCGTTCAGCTACTCGAAGTTTTTCGAGCATAATCTCAATACGCTCTGGCAACTCTTCTACCTTTGTCACCTTTAAAACTTCATTTACTGAATGTAGAATGAGGTGCTCACGCGCGAAGAATCGGTATGCATCCACGCCGACAAGAGCCTCAACTCGACGAACCCCCGAGCCAATAGATGCCTCGCCAAGAAGTTTGACCAAACCCAATTGGCTAGAGCGGGTAACGTGAGTTCCACCGCAGAGCTCTTTCGCCCAATCACCTACAGATACCACGCGAACTTCATCACCATACTTCTCACCAAAGAGCGCAATTGCGCCGCGCTTCTTAGCTTCATCTTGTGACATCACTTCGGCGCTTACCGGTAGATCACGAATTAATTGGGAATTTACGCGATCTTCAACTTCACTCATCGTTGCCTCAGAGACAGCACCCACTGCTGCAAAATCAAAACGGAATCTGCCGGGTTGGTTCTCAGTGCCTGCCTGTGTGGCAGTTTCACCTAATGCTTCACGGAAAGATTTGTGAACCATATGGGTAGCAGTGTGTGAACGCGAAAGAGCGTTTCGACGATCATTATCAATCTCGGCAAATACTGCCTCACCAACCGTCAACTCTCCGTTAATCACTTTTCCGCGATGGGCAAACAAACCAGGAAGTGGCGCTTGTACATCATCAATCTCGATATGAGCTCCAGTAGTGGTGATGAGCTTTCCCCAATCGGCAACTTGCCCACCGCCTTCGGCATAAAAAGGCGTTCGATCAAGAATTACCTCAACCTCTTCACCGGTATGCACACTTTGTACTGGAGCCCCTTTATGAACTAGGAAAGCAATCTTCGCTTCAGCATTGAATAATTCATAACCGAGAAACTTTGTTCTTCCAGCCACATCGATTGCACTTCGATAGACAGTGAGATCGGTGTGACCAGTTTTCTTCGCCTTTGCATCTGCCTTTGCCCGAGTCTTTTGTTCGTTCATTAAATTCTTAAAAGCCTCTTGATCTACATTGAGGCCAATTTCTTCTGCCATTTCAAGGGTGAGATCAATGGGAAATCCGTAGGTATCGTGGAGCTTAAATGCATCATCTCCCGAAATCACTGAACTCTTCCGGCTCTTTAACTCGCAGAGATTGCGCCATCCATCAATTGAACAATGGTTGAGTCTTGCGCCCCTAAAATTCTCATATTTCGGATAGTCCGTCGCATCATGCGACGCAATACATATCCCCTGCCTTCGTTCCCAGGGGTAACGCCATCGCAAATCAACATCGCTGCAGTTCGAACGTGGTCGGCAATCACCCGCAGTGAAACATCAATTTTTGGGTTTCGAATAGAAGCGCCATATTTCTTACCAGTTAACTCTGATGCAATATCAAGGATTTTTCGAGTGGTATCGATTTCGTAGATATTTTCTACGCCTTGAAGGAGCGCGGCGGTGCGCTCTAAACCAAGCCCGGTGTCGATGCTCTTCTTCGGTAAATCACCAAGAATTGGAAAATCATCCTTGCCACTTCCAGCGCCCCGTTCAAATTGCATAAAAACTAAATTCCAAATTTCTAAATAACGATCCTCATCGGCAACGGGTCCGCCTTCACGGCCGTATTCGGGGCCTCTATCAAAATAAATTTCTGAACATGGCCCGCATGGACCCGGCACGCCCATCGACCAAAAGTTGTCTGCCATACCGCGGCGTTGAATCCGATCAGGTGAGAGGCCAACGTTCTTCTCCCAAATCTCTGCCGCTTCATCATCGTCATGATAGATCGTTACCCATAATTTAGATTCAGGAAATCCATAACCACCATCTGAGATAGGTTTGGTAAGCAATTCCCAAGCAAGGGAAATAGCGCCTTCTTTGAAGTAATCACCAAACGAAAAGTTTCCGCACATTTGAAAGAACGAAGCGTGGCGAGTGGTTTTTCCTACTTCATCGATATCAAGCGTTCTGACGCATTTCTGAACGGATGTTGCTCGTTGATATGGCGGCGCAAGTTCTCCGAGAAAATAGGGTTTGAATGGAACCATGCCGGCATTTACCAATAAAAGATTTGGATCATCGGCAATTAGCGACGCTGAAGGTACCACTGTATGGTTCAAACCAATTGAGTTGCCACTTTCGAAAAAAGTAAGCCAGCGACGCCTAATTTCCGCAGAATTCATAAAAGATTCGTTAGCCCTATCTACTACTTATTCTTTTTCGTATTCTTTTTCTGGGCCGCTTTGGCGATGCCCCACGCTACGCCGGCAAGCTTTGCAACTGAACCTTTGGAGAGAACTGAGTCAGCAGATGCAGTTAATTTCGTGGCGATCGATTCAACATTGCGAGTCAGGTGATCTACCCGCTCAAGCTGCCGATTTGTTAACTCAACAGTTGTCGTGACCTCTTCAATGAGGGGAACCGTCTCTGTAGTAACGCTCTTGATGGCGCTACTTGCTTGATCCAATACTCGGCTGAACCGAATAACAGCGTAGGCCACCGATATTGCCACTATTGCCAAAGCGCTTGCCGCAATAATGGCTGCGATACCTCCAGCGCTCATGTTCCACCCTCCAAAATCTCGCGGATTCTTCGCACTTACCACTCCCTCAGGATAGTCATGAGGGTACCGGTAAATCCCGCTCTTACCGAATGGCGAATTGCCATCGCGCAGGTTTTCTGGCACCTCACCAATTGAGCCGAGCTCAATATCTTGTTGAGCGTCAGAAAGGGCACGGGCCACTGCATTCGATTTGGGAGCAAGGGCGCAATAAACGGTGGCATGCATCAGGGTGTAATAGCCCTCAGGAGCGCCGATTAATGCCACTGCTTGCGCGGCTGCAGTTGTAATCAGAAGGGCTTGTGAATCAGCTAGCCCAATATCTTCGCTGGCCAAAATCATCAATCGTCGAGCAAGAAAACGAAGATCCTCTCCACCTTCAATCGCGCGGAGTAAATAATGAATAGCCGCATCAACATCTGATCCTCGAACAGATTTGATAAATGCGCTAATGATGTCGTAATGCAAATCTATATTGAAATCTACGAGTGCTCGATCCGCCGCGGAACTCACGCTATCGCGAACGATGACCCCATCAACCGCAGCACCAGCGGCCGCTTCTAGATAGGTAAGTAATCTCCGTGCATCTCCATGCGCAAGACGTATTAATTCCTGTTTTGCTTCATCGTCGATTGAAAAATTGTTATTCAATCCGATCTCTGACTTGATGGCGCGATCAATTATCAACTGAGCATTCTCATTTGAAAGCGGTTTTAAACGCACAACCAAGGAGCGTGATAACAAAGGGGTAATAATTGAGAACGAAGGATTCTCTGTAGTTGCTGCCACCAACGTTACGATTTTATCTTCCACCGCAGGAAGCAGCGCATCCTGTTGCGCTTTATTAAATCTATGAACTTCATCTATAAATAAAATAGTTTCGGTACCTTTTTGACTTAATTGATATCTCGCACTTTCAATCTCATCCCGGACATCTTTTATACCTGCAGATACAGCGGAAAGTTGGCGGAAGCGACGCCCTTTGGCGAGTAAAAGCGCGAGCGTAGTTTTTCCAGATCCCGGAGGTCCATACAAAATAATTGCTGGTGGCGCCCCCTTCTCCTGGGAGAGCAGGCGCAAGAGTGGAGATCCGCTTTGTAGTAGGTGTTCTTGTCCGACAACTTCTGCCACACTTTGTGGGCGCATTCTTGCCGCTAAAGGTGCGTTTACCGAGAGATTTTCTTCGTTATCAAAGAGATCCACGAACGCTCCCGGGGTATCTGGGCCAGGTCAAAAATTACTCCAATTCAGGGAGTTGAATTGATGGCGCGTTGTGATCTTTGTGGGCTCGAACAGCTGATTGATGGTAGTTCTCAAGAATCTTTATATTTTTCGATTTAGCGTACGGTCTACCATCAACCATAGGCCCTTGGATTCCTTCTATTACGGCGGCAACATCTTCACCGGAGAGGGTTTTATAGACTTCTAAGGCATGCCCAAGCGATAGCACTTGATCGCGATTCTCTTTCAACAACTTTTCCGCTTTGACTAACAGTCCAGCCAAATTGCCTTCGATGCGATCAGCAAGTGAACGACGCATCTCTTTAGCAGAGTCGCCGCGCTTCTCTTTTCCGCCTCCTGGCGCTCCTACTTCAAATCGTTTATTTGAAGCGTGAGAAGAAACGGTCGAGCCCATTCCCCAATGGCCTTCCATGAAGCTTGCGATTGTGGTTGCGCTCTCTAGGTCACCGGAAACACCGGAGGAGTTATCTCCACCAAAGAACATTCGCTCGCCCGCTAATGATGCAAGGGAGACCAAAATGTCTGCTTCGTACTCACTCTTCCAGCGAGTGAATTGATCATCGGGAGGGATGCTGGCCACCATGCCGAGATAGTCGGAACCCTTTTCGATAGTAGCTAGATCAATCATCATGTGACGGCGAACTACATGTGCCATCACGCCGTGACATGCCTCGTGGATTGCTACAGCATGACGCTCGCGTTCTATGTATTCAACATCCTCAGGTGGGCCAAGTTCCTTAAGTTGTTTCGCTTTGATCACATCAGGCCAAGTGATTGTGGTTCGTCCACTTCTAATGGCGTAGATGAGCGCTTCATTAATCGTATCTTTAATTCGCGCACCCGTTGCATAAGGCGTAATAGTTGCTAATTTATCAATTTCCTCTGGAGATAAAGAGTGTGAAACTTTTGCGAGATAACCTTCATAAGTGCGAACGCGACCTGCTTTACTGGGATAGCCAACTCGGTACATTCGATCAATTCGACCAGGTCGCAATAGCGCTTCATCTAAAGCTTCAGGCAAGTTTGTCGCCATCACAATAAGTATTCGATACTTGGGCGGCGTTTTGGGGCGCATACCCAGAGTTCGACGCACGATACGGTTTAAAAATCCTCGCGGCTTCTTAAGTCCAGAGATTTCGGTAAGGAGCGCTTGCAAAGTTCCGGTGCCAGCGCCGCCACCGCCGCCAGCGCCCATGACAAATTGCTCCCGGAACACCAAATTCGCACTCGTTGGAGAGAGGTAGTTTCCGCCATGGCATTCGCTTCCGAAGATTGCGCTCTTGCTCTTTTCAGGAAGTGAATTTTCACTGAAACGACCCAAACCACCAGATGGCGCAAGACCTCGATTACCTAGCGCATCAGCCTCATCGAAGAAGACAACAACGCCACCATAACGTAGCGCTAACTTCCGTAACTTCCGAAAAAGCGATTTCACTTTGAGAATACCAACACCGAAAAACATATTATTAAAGGCGCCTGGATCAACGAACACAAACGGCTTGCCAGTTTCACCGGCCATCGCTTCCGCCATTAACGTTTTACCAGTACCTGGCGGGCCCCAAAGGAGAATTCCACCTGGTACATACCCACCAAATTTTTCAATCTCTTCGGGGCGTTCCAAAAACATCAAGTTTTCGCGAATTCTTGCTACGACGTGATCTTGTCCCCAAACATCACTAAAGCGTGTTCTAATATCATCGGGGAAGTAAACATCAATACCGCCGCGCGAGAGAAACCAAAACATTGCGACGAATTGAATAAGAATAAAAACAACTGCAAACATCAATTGGGCAATGAATGGCATTGCCGCCCATAGAGCTGCTGGAGCGAGGAATAGCGCGCGCACCGGAGCTTCGTTGTAGACTGCTCCAAGAATCACAGCTAAGAGAGCTATCGCAATAAGTGCCTTAATTGCCCGAGATAACCGATACCTATTCCAATCGCTAATTCGATGCAGCGCTCGATCGACAAATGCAAAGTAGCGCTGCCAAAACCCATGATAGGGCGAGGCAAACTCTGAAATCAGGAAATGGATTTGTCGAATAACTTCAACGCCAGCAAGAAGAAATATCCACCAAGTTGATTTGCTAGTTTCAATGAGAGCATCGTTAAAGCCCAAAAGTGGATTACCTGCCATTGATGACCAAACGAGCACGAAAAAAGTGAGTGTAAATGCGACAAGAAATTTGAGTCGATCAAAAAGACTCAGGTGAATGCGGGTACGGCGATCTGTATCGCGAGGCCTGCTTTCAAATTGTGGAGCGGCGGGAGTAGTCATCTCTTACCTTTCAACGTTAAGGATTTTACGATTGCATCCACATTTTTCTGACCCTCATCAAAGCACTTAGTGGTGCAGCGGACAAGGAAAAAATAAATAGCGCTCCGATCATTTGAGAGAAGAGCTGTCTGATGAATTGTTTCATTCTCTCCACCCTTGGGTGTAAAAGAGAAAATAGTTTGCAAACCGCGAGCTTCCTGGGTAACCATCTCAGTCTCGTCAAGGATTTGGAAATCATTGACCACCTGTGATGTTCCATTTGTCAATTCAGTTACCGGGAGAACTAGGTCACGTAGCCCGTTGTAGGACATGGCATCGCTCTCTTCAACAGTGAGTGCGCGTACTCGCACGAATGCTGTAAGAGCCTCGGGCGCTTCTAGTTGCAGAAGATTTTTCGCAGTGGTTTTACTACTTTCAGAGTAAGCATCTTGCCAAAGAACCAAATCTGCCTTTTGTTTGGCAGCAGCATCTGCACCTTCAACTTCATAAGTACGAATCGACTCCTCTGGGATGTGATGCCAACCATTAGGTACGGTAAAAAAGACGCCCAGTTCAGAATTCTGAGCATAAATTTTTGAACTCTCACCACATGAAGTTACAGATACCAGCAAAACCAAGGTAGAGAGTGCTACTCCAAATTTTCTGGGCGCTTCAACCATGATCAATGAATTAATCATTCTTCTTCGGCGCACCATCTTCAGGCTGAAAATCAATTCCTGCTTCTCTCCGTTGTACCGTGGTGATTGGAGTTGGCGCTCCAGTTAACGGATCGCCACCACTTGCTGTCTTTGGAAAAGCAATAACCTCCCGAATTGACTCAACCCCTGCAATAAGAGCGGTGAGACGATCGATTCCGAGCGCGATACCGCCATGTGGTGGTGGCCCATAGGTGAATGCTTCGAGAAGGAATCCAAACTTTGATTGCGCCTCTTCTTGGCTAAGACCAATGACATCAAAAACTCGCTGTTGCATCTCCCTCTTATGGATACGAATCGAGCCTCCCCCAATTTCATTTCCATTGAGGACTATGTCGTAGGCGTAGGCCAAAGCTTTCGCTGGATCGTTATGGAAGTTATCTGCAAATTCTGGTTTTGGTCCGGTAAATGGGTGATGGACCGCGGTCCATCTACCTTCATCGTTCTTTTCGAACATTGGCGCATCTACAACCCATAAGAAACGCCACTCATCTTCGGCAATGAGATTGCAACGTTTACCGATTTCTAAGCGGGCGGCGCCAAGCAGAGCTAGCGAAGAGCTTCGCTCACCGGCAGCAAAGAAGATTGCGTCAGTTGGTTTAGCTCCTACTTCACTGGCAATGGAGCTTCGCTCTGCATCTGAGATATTCTTGGCAACAGGTCCGGTGACTTCACCATTTTCGCCAATAAGAATGTAAGCCAAACCTTTCGCGCCACGTGCTTTTGCCCATTCTTGCCAGGCATCTAATTCTCTGCGCGCTTGTAGCGCTCCCTGAGGCATAACTACAGCCCCAACGAATTCACTTTGGAATATCTTGAATTCGGTTCCTTTGAAAAAATCCGTTACATCAACAATTTCATTATCGAATCGAAGATCAGGCTTATCGGAGCCAAAACGGCGCATCGCCTCGGCATACGTCATTCGAGGTATGGGTAGAGGTATCTCAAAATTATGGAGTTCTCGCCAAATCCGTGAAAGAAGTTTTTCGGTAAGCGCGAGCACATCATCTTCAGTTACAAAACTCATCTCAACATCAAGTTGAGTGAATTCAGGTTGACGATCAGCACGAAAATCTTCATCACGGAAGCATCGCGCTATCTGATAGTAGCGCTCCATTCCCGCAACCATGAGTAGTTGTTTAAATAATTGCGGTGATTGCGGCAACGCATACCAACTGCCTGGCTGAAGACGAACTGGCACGAGAAAATCTCGAGCACCCTCGGGAGTGGATCGCGTGAGATTGGGAGTTTCAATCTCAAGAAATTCAGACTCCTCCATGACTCGACGAATAATCGAGGTAACTTTTGAACGAGTTCGAAGAGCACGCGCTGGACCTTCGCGGCGAAGATCGAGATACCGATACTTTAATCGAGTCTCTTCATTTGCCTCGACTCGCTCACCACTATCAATCGGAAAAGGAAGCGGTGCCGATTCACTGAGTACCGTTAATTGCTCACAGAGAACTTCGATTTCTCCAGTTGCAACGTGCTGATTTTCATTTCCTGCCGGCCTGCGTCGAACCTTTCCTTCAATTTTCACACACCACTCGGCACGTAGTGCAGCCGCCACTGATTCATCGTTGATGACCACTTGAACCCAACCACTTGCATCACGGAGATCAATAAAGGCAACGCCGCCATGGTCACGGCGTCGCGCTACCCAGCCAGTGAGAGTTACTTCATGCCCCTCGTTAGCGCTTGTTAACAACCCGGCTTTATGCGTTCGCACTCAAACTCCTTGTTAAGAACTGGGATAAGTCAGAGAGCCTAATGGATTGCGCCTTCCCGGACGATAATTCCTTTAACTCCACCTCTTGCGTTTGACTCTCGCGCTCGCCTAAAACAAAGGAGAACCGAGCTCCAGATTTATCTGCAGCTTTCATTGCGCCTTTGAGCGCTCGCCCTCCGAATGCAAAATCAACTCGTAAATTTTGGCGTCGTAACTCAGAGGCAATTTTTAACGCCTCCCGTTCAAATTGAGCGCCTAAAGGGATGATGAAGCAGATTAAGGGGTCGTTCTCTTGGAGATTAATTCCTTCAGCTTCGCAAGCCAAAATGACTCGGTCGATCCCGATTCCAAAACCTATTCCAGAGAGCGGTTGACCACCGAGTGATTCCATCAATCCGTCGTAACGCCCACCGCCACCAATTCCAGATTGAGCACCAAGTTTTGGATGTACAAATTCAAAAGTTGTCTTTGTGTAGTAATCAAGCCCTCGAACCAGGCGTGGATTAATTCGATAAGCAATTCCAAGATCGATTTCTGGTCGCTTATCGTCAAGCACGCGGAGTGGATTGATGCGCGCTCGCTCTTTAGTTGCCTCATCAAGTGAAAGGGTGAGTAAATATTCTGAGAGAGCCACACGATAAGAATTTCGACTCTCGCTATCACCAAGGGAGTTGATAACGAGTTCGAAACCTGTTAATCCAAGAGATGTAAAACCTTCGGTCGCAATCGATATTACTTCAACGTCTAAAAGTGGATCTTCACTTCCGATTGCTTCGATGCCCACTTGATAAAATTGTCGATAGCGACCGGCTTGTGGACGTTCCGCTCGAAAAAATGGACCGGCGTACCAAATCTTTACTGGCAATTGACCGCGATCTAATCCACTTTCAATGACAGCTCGCATAACTCCAGCGGTTCCTTCGGGGCGTAGCGTTAGCGAACGATCAGCTCTGTCAGTAAAGGTGTACATCTCTTTTGAAACAACGTCTGTTGATTCGCCCACGCCTCGAGTAAAAACTTCG
>RFXN01000051.1 GCA_009921625.1 Candidatus Fonsibacter lacus
AAGAGCTAGTTAAAGGAGATATCAACCGTGACCACCATTCCCGTACCCGCGCACTCGCTTCGCGCTGCGCTCTTTCCCAAAAGCACGCTCCTCACTAACAGCGCTCTCGCGCTCGGTGGCGTTGCTTTCTTATCGTTAATGGCACAGCTTGCGCTGCCAATCCCGGGCTCACCCGTTCCCGTTACCGGGCAGACTCTTGGCGCGCTACTGATAGGCGCAAGTTATGGTCGAGCGCTCGGTGCAACCACCTTCGCTCTTTATCTAGGTATTGGTATCGCTGGTGCACCTATCTTTTCCCAACAAGGGCATGGGTTAGCAAAATTCGTGGGCCCAACCGGTGGTTACCTTGTGGGAATGTTCTTGGCGACTATTGCGCTCAGTTTTCTGGCATCGAAAAAGTGGGATAAGAAACTTCCCACCGCACTACTTTCCATGTTAGTTGGTCAAATTCTCATTTTCACTCCCGGATTAATTTGGCTTCAACACGCAACTGGTAAAGATTGGTCGTGGACAATTAACGCTGGGCTCACACCATTTATTTTTGGTGAAGTTCTCAAACTTGCAATTGCTGCAACTGCTCTTCCTACGCTGTGGCGAGTGGTGGATAAGCGTCGTTCGTGAATCCTCCTGCAAGTTTTGTTCCAGTTTCGGTTCACACGCAAGAGATTGGTGAATCGCAAGATTTATTAACGCTCCTTCCAGATAGTTCTGCGCTCGCATGGGTTCGCGGTGGTGATGGACTTGTTGGTTGGGGAGAGTTTGATCGAATCGAAGTTGCCGGCTCTGATAGGTTTGAAAAAATCAGGTTCTGGTGGCGTGAGCGATCTGCATACTTCACTATTCACGATGAGGTAAAAAAATTTGGCTCCGGCCCAGTCCTTTTTCTCTCTGGAACCTTTGATGGCGACGAACCCAGCGTTGCAATCATTCCAAAAATTGTTGTCGGGCAACGTAATGGTCGAACCTGGGTGACGTGGATTGGCGACGAGAACCCACCTGAAATTTCACCTGCAACCAATCCTGAAGCTCCGCTAAATCTCAGCTGGGTTGGTGGCACTGTCTCACCCGCACAATGGGAGATCAATGTGGGAAAAGCGCTAGCAAAGATCCATAGCGGCGAAATTTCAAAAGTAGTCTTAGCTAGAGATCTCATCGCGCAATCGGATATGCCTTTTGATGCGCGACATATTATGAAAAAACTCGCAGAAAATTACAGTGCCACTTGGATTTTCTCGGTTGCAAATCTTGTCGGGGCTACCCCTGAATTATTAGTCCGACTCAATAAAGGTTTGGTCACCTCACGAATACTTGCTGGGACAATTCAGCGCACTGGAGATGACGAGCGTGATTTAGCCCTTGCGGCATCTCTAGCTCGCTCCTCTAAAGATCTTGAAGAACATGAATATGCGGTGGAATCGGTTGCGCAATCCCTTGCACCATTCTGTTCCTCAACTAACGTGCCAGAAACGCCGTTCGTTTTACATCTTTCAAACGTGATGCATCTAGCAACAGATGTCACTGGCGTTCTTACTGACTCGCTCGCGCCAGCAGATCTCTTCACGGTTGTTCGCGAACTGCATCCCTCTGCCGCAGTATGTGGCACTCCGCGCCCTGCTGCGCAGCGAGCCATTAAAGAGATAGAAGGGATGTCTCGCGGTCGTTATGCCGGTCCAGTTGGTTGGATTGACAGCAGAGGCGAAGGCGAAATTGGAATCGCCCTCCGTTGCGCACAGATTAATCCTGAAGATTCCCGAGAGATAAGACTTTTTGCTGGCTGTGGCATAGTCCAAGGTTCAGATCCAACAAAGGAATATGCAGAGAGTCAGGCGAAGCTACTTCCAATTAGAGAAGCGCTAGAGAGTTTGTAATCTCTTTTAGTAAATTTGCATTAATTTTTCGGTCAGGCATTTGCGCAACAATTACCCGCACTCCTTCGCTGCCCCGCGCCAGTTGAGCAATGAGCGCATCGCGGGTACGAACTGCAACTGCGGGAACGCCATAACTTTCGGCAATCGCGACTAAATCACGGTTATGTGGCGTTCCAAAAATTTTCTCAAAACCAGGGACATCGCTCTGCGGCAAAGTAGAGAAAATTCCGCCACCATCATTCGAAATAACTACAAAAGTAAGGTTTGGGCGAATTTCATCGTTACCAACTAAGAGGCCATTAATGTCATGAAGAAATGCCAGATCACCTAATATCGCAAATGTTTGACTTCGTGTTAGCGCAATTCCATAAGCCGTTGAAACGTTCCCATCAATTCCTGCTAGGCCCCTGTTTGCAAAAGTTTCTACACCCGTGCGTGGCTGAGCAAATGCTTCGATATCTCGAATCGGACGTGAGGATGCAATAAAGAGCGCTGAGTTAGCCGGAAGTTCTGCCACTGCGGTTGTGACGGCAGCAGGTTCAGACCATTCAGTGAGTAACGATGGCAAACGCTCAGAAATTCTCATCGCGTAGTGGGAAAACTTTTCACTCCATGAGGCATCGCGGTTCTGCTTCGCGTCACTTGGGCAAATAGGTAGCGCAAGATGAATTTCATCAGCTTCGCGCTCAATATCAATCTCATCGGTACGTGGATCAACGATGACAACTTTGTCGGCGAGAGATAGATAGGCGTTGATTGCTCGAGAGAGCGTTAGGCGACCAATAACCATCGCAACTTTTGGCTGGAGGGCAGCTCGCCTTCCCTCATCAGAAAGTAGAAGTGAGGCGTGGGCGATGACAGGTGCACCACATAGCGGATCTTCGCTTAAAATCGGCCAGCCAAGTTCTTCTGATAGTTGAGAAATATCTGATGCAGATATTCCGGCTCGATCATGACCTAAAAGTATTACTCCGTGGGGATGATAGCTCTGCAACGTACGATCCTGCAATTTGTTCTCGCCAGAGTTGTACTTGACCAGGTTCGCTCCCAGTGGCCGAGAGATTAATACTCTGTTTTACCGCAGCAGGGAACATTTCTACTTGGGTCGTTGTTTGGTTGGCCCCGGTCTGCCATAACCTGGCGGGACGGTCTGCAGTGATAGCAATCAACGGATGTTGATTATGGTGGGCTTCAAGAAGTGCAGGATAAAAATTTGCGGCCGCGCTACCACTGGTACAAATTACTGGAGTGGGGGTACTAGTTGATTTAGTAATACCTAAGGCGAGAAAAGCAGCGCTCCGTTCATCAATGCGGGTATGTAAGCGAATGCGATTAAGTTCAGCTGCCCGCCAGAGAGCCATCGTTAATGGCGCATTCCGCGAACCAGGCGAGATCACCGCATCGCGCACTCCAGAGCGAATGAGTTGGTCAACAATCACTTCACCTAAAACTGGTGATGGTGTAAATGACATTAACGCTCACCTCCCCTGGGTAGCGCTGATGACTTTTGATAGATCTGAAGCGCATTTTCGATTCGATTATGCCACCAACTAATTCGATCTTCACTTAGTCGATACTGAGCAAGTGATTGAGTATCAATGTTAAATGAAGTTACCGGAACCGTGCCATCTTTTGGTAAGAGTCTCTCCTTGGCGATATCACCCTCTAGTAACGCGACAGTCCCCAACCCACAAATAATCTCTTCAGGCAGATGAGCTGCGAGCGCAATTCCTGCAGATATACCTACGCTACTTTCGAGTGCAGAGGAGATGACAACGGGTTTATCTAACTTCTCAATAATGTTAAGTGATCTTGCGATTCCACCAAGTGGTGCAACTTTGATCACAACAACATCCGCAACTTTATTTATCTCTGAGAGATCATCACCTAAGCGGAGATTTTCATCTATCGCGATTGGTAGCGGCGATTTCAGAGCAGCATTTTCATTAAGTGATGCGCATGGTTGCTCTACATATTCAATCTGCTCTGAATATTTGTTATACAACTCGGTTAGTAAGCTCTCTGCCTCAGCAACGGTAAAGAGACCGTTCGCATCAAGGCGGAAGGTGGCATCGGGGATAATACGCAACACTTCATCTATACGTTCGATATCTAAAGTAGTTCCGATTTTTACTTTTATCGTTGTACATCCAGGAAACCACGAGAGCACTTCGCCCACTTCTCTAAGTGGAACAGCTGGGAGCGTCGCATTTACTTTTACTCGACTCCGTTTTGCAAGTGGAAAGTTGGTGGTGGCAGCTTCGATCGCTGCGCCTAGCCAGAGCGCATCGCGTTCCACTGAATAATCGGGGAACGGTGAAAACTCCCCCCAATTTCCATTGATATTAATAAGGGCAATTTCTCGAAGAGTTGTATTTCGAAAGTTCGTTCGCGTTGGGATGCCAATGACTTCAACGGCAGAGAGAGCGTCGTTGAGTTTCATACGAAGTGCCCGTTAAGGACGCTTGGGGAAACGACCAAAGTTAGGAGGTCGTTTCTCTTGGAAAGCATTTCTTCCCTCTTGCCCCTCTTCAGTTAAATAGAAGAGCAGCGTTGCATCTCCAGCAAGTTGTTGGACACCAGCTAATCCATCATCAGCTGCATTAAGGCCCGCCTTCAATAAACGAAGTGCTAGCGGTGAGTGGCGCAACATCTCGCGTGCCCATGAAACCGTCTCAGCTTCTAATTCGGAAACTGGCACTACCGTGTTTATCAATCCCATTTCAAGCGCTTCTTGTGCATCGTATTGGCGACACATAAACCAAATTTCGCGAGCTTTCTTCTGTCCAATATGTGCTGCTAATAAACCTGCGCCATATCCACCATCAAAGGAACCAACCATCGGACCGGTCTGGCCAAACTTCGCATTATCAGCGGCAACTGTAATGTCGCAGACAACGTGGAGCACATGGCCGCCACCAATTGCCCAGCCAGCAACCATCGCAATCACAGGTTTTGGAGTTCTCCGAATTTGAATTTGGAGATCTAAAACATTTAACCGACCAATTCCCTTTTTACCGAGTGAATCGCTTCCGATGTAACCATCGTCACCGCGAACCATCACATCACCGCCAGAACAAAAAGCTTCTGTTCCTTCCCCAGTAAAAATAATTACACCGACGCTGTCGTCATCGCGTGCACTATTAAATGCTTCTTGAAGCTGCGCCAAAGTTTCAGGTCGAAACGCGTTACGAACTTCAGGTCGATTAATAGTTATCTTCGCAATACCTTCGGCGCGCTCATAACGGATATCGCTATATTCACCCACGCGCTCCCATTTTGGGATTTCGCGGCTACCTGGCTCTCTTTTAATCGGTTTACTCACAGGCGCTAGCCTAGAGGCGTGAGAAATGTTGAGCGAATCGACCCGGCAACGGTCGCGCCCTTACATCTTCGCGACCTGCTCGCCGATGCGCTCAACGGCGGACCTGCCGTTGCGCTCACTGAACGCGCCATCGATGAAATTCCAGAGAGTGCAGCGCTCCTCATCGAAACTGGCGGCTCCACTGGTGAACCAAAAGTTGTCGCGCTGAGCGCAACTGCTATGAAGAGTAGCGCGTCATTGAGCAACCAAGCACTTGGTGCTGCCGAGGGTGATAGTTGGTCGCTATCACTTCCACTTAATCACATTGCAGGAGTAAACCAAATATTGCGAGCGATAGACCTTGGAAGTGATCCAGTGGAAGTTGGTGCGAATTTCTTATCAATAGTTCCTACTCAACTTTATCGAGCGCTCGAGCAAAAGGATTCACTTTTTGATCAATTAAAGAGCGCAAAGCGAGTGCTGATTGGTGGCGCAATGATTCCTAAGCCACTTGTCGAGCGAGCAAGCGAACAGGGAATTAATCTGGTAGCAAGTTATGGAATGACCGAGATGTGTGGTGGCTGTATCTACAACGGAAAAGCGCTCCCAGGAGTGGCAGTAGAGATCAGAGATGCAGGGAGAATTGCATTGAGTGGGCCGATGCGCGCGATTGGATATCTTAATAACCCTGTAGCAAATGCGAAAGCATTCGTTGCCGAATGGTTCCTTACGAGCGATGCTGGAGCGTTAGACAAAAATGGAATTCTCCAGGTAATTGGCAGAGTAGATGATGTAATCATCTCTGGTGGGGAAAAAATTTCACCGAATAAAGTCACGAAAATTTTGCAGCGCTATTTTCCTCGGTATGAAATTTATGTCATAGGAATCCCGGACGAAGAGTGGGGTCAATCACTTCGGGTCGTGATGGCAAATAACGAAAGTAGCGATGGTTCTCGAAAAATTACGCTACAACATATCCGCGATATCGTCGGCGGAGCGTTAGGCAAGGTAGCGGCACCGCGCTCACTACTACTACTCTCTGAGATACCAACAAAAGAGAATGGAAAGGTCGACTTGTTAGCGCTAACTACAGTTAGCCCCACCGAAGAGTATTAATGCAAATTTCTGATTTAGTCTCATTTACTTGGTGAGATCACATCCCGAGAGGATTTTCGACTATGGCGACTGGAAGAGAATGGGTTAGCGGAGCGCGGCTGCGCACCCTTCCAGCCGCAGTTGCGCCAGTAATTGTTGGCACAGCTCTCGCTGCGCCTCATTTAATCTGGATTAACGCGCTCCTTGCGCTATTAGTTTCGCTCGCACTTCAAATTGGCGTTAATTTCTCCAATGATTACTCAGATGGAATTCGCGGAACTGATACCGAGCGAGTTGGTCCGATGCGACTTGTTGGCAGTGGCGCCGCAGAGCCAAAACAGGTTCTTTCCGCGGCGCTCACTTTTTTTGCGCTGGCAGCGATATTTGGTCTTCTCCTTGCCCTTCGCTCTTCACTATGGCTCATTGCAATAGGTGCGCTCTCAATTGTTGCAGCATGGAGATATACCGGTGGCAAGAAACCATATGGGTATCGCGGACTTGGTGAAATCTCGGTATTCATTTTCTTTGGTCTGGTCGCAGTCCTTGGTTCTTTTTTCGTTCAGAGTAATCAAGTAACTGGAGTTGCATTACTCGCATCGATTCCTGTCGGCGCTCAGGCGTGCGCCATCTTGGTTCTCAATAATTTACGTGATCGCAATAAGGATTTAGAATCAGGTAAGCGAACCCTTGCCGTACGTATTGGCGAACGTGGCACGAGAATTCTCTACGCGCTCTTAATTGTTGGCAGTAACCTGCTGGGAATTGCCACCTCGTTTAATCAACCATGGTGTGCGCTTACCAGCTTACTCTTGCCGATTTCGTTTTATCTTGCTGCGGTAGTTATCAAAGGCGCAGGTGGTCGAGATCTGATTTCACTTTTGCAGCGTACTGCGCTCTATCAGCTACTTTTTGCTCTAGTTTTCGCTGCTGGATTTCTCCTTAGCGCTTAATCGCAAACTCTTAT
>RFXN01000052.1 GCA_009921625.1 Candidatus Fonsibacter lacus
TTACTCAACATACCGCTGCGAACCTTTCGTCCAGTTAGCGCCTATATGTAGAGGAGCCTAAAGGGGGCGTGATATTTACGCAACTATTCTGTTGCGTAAATCATGAGAGGTCGCTCACCTCGCCACTCTCCGTCGAGGATTGAGCTTCCTCATCGAGGATAACTAGCGGTACGACCTCGCTCTCAATCTCGCGCAGGAGCGGGGCGGCAAGGGCGATCTGCCAGCTCCGTGCGCCGCGCTCCTGGAGGAACTCGCGGACCTGCCCATCGCTCCTCCCACCTGGTGGCGGATCTTGCCAACAAAAGCGGCGGACAATTTCCGGGGAGAGCAAATTTTCCACGGGAATCTCTACCTCTTCTGCCACGAGGCGAAGTCGCGCTTTTGCGTGAGTTAATCGCGCGTAAGCGATGGGTGCTCGTTCACGCCAGACGCGGACATGCGCTGGTGGCCCTTCACTTGGTGGCGGCTTTGGCACGGTCGGATTTGCGCGAGCTTTTTCCAATGCGCTCCACCAGTGCGTGGCATCTTTTTTAAATGCTGGGATACCAGCAAGTTGCGCAACTGAGGTAGGAGTTTTTAACGCACAGGAAATAATCGCTCGATCATTAAGCAATCGACCCGGAGCGATATCACGTTCACGCGCTAACTCATCACGTGCGCTCCACAATTCGCGCACCAGCGCTAATTGTTCAAGGCGTTTTACTTGATGAATTCCTGAAGTTCTACGCCATGGTTCTTTTCTCGGCGAGGAGGCTGTCATGGTGAGCGCTGCAGCAGATTCTTCTAACGCCCACTCCAACTTATTTCGTTCACTCAAGACTCGCACAATTTCATCTTTAAGATCTAAAAGAACATCAACGTCGAGCGCGGCATAGATAAGCCAATCATGATGAAGAGGTCTAACCGACCAATCAACAGCAGAGTGCTCCTTGGCTAACCGAAGATTAAGTAGCGATTCAGTAAGCGCGCCAAGTCCTACTCGCGGAAAACCGGCAATCCGAGCAGCAAGTTCAGTATCAAATAAACTTTTTGGCTCGAGCCCTAATTCACGTAAACAGGGGAGATCTTGAGAGCTGGCATGAATTACCGAAGTAGCGCTTCACCACCTCGCCTGAAAATTTGAATCAGATAGGCGCGTTGTGAGTATCGATAACCTGATGCTCGTTCTGCATCGAGAGCAATATCTCCCTCGCCGCGAGAGAGTTGATCGATCGCGATAGCGAGCGCTGCCACGTTTGTAATCGATTCTGGAAGTGGCGTTCGTGGCGCGACGAGCAGCGGTGGCCCTTCAATCTCCTGTTCTTCGCCCCCTATTGCTTCTTCGCTCATTTACTTCGTCGAACCATCGTGGCAACGCCATCGCCCTGAGAGAGTGGTGTTAAGCCCGCGCAATGAGCAAGTAAATCCATCCAACTTTCGAGATGATCTAGAACTTCATTTACATCCTTCGCATGCAATGTCCATGAGGCGCGAATCTCTAACTCTGATTGCGCGGGGCGATCAGAAAGTTCACCGAAGGAAGAGCTCAGGGCCAAAGTGACGGTGCCACTTAAATGCGAGGCATTGATAGTTGAAAGGGATTCTTCAAACCACGACCATCCCACTTCGGGTAGTAGCGGATCGGATCCCATCTCTTGTTCAACATCGGCTTTGATAAAAGTGACTGCTCTAAGTTCGCCACCCCAGGTTTCTTGACCTTTTGGTTCATAAAGTAAAACAAAGCGACCATTGGCAATTTCGAGTTCGCCATCAAAGCATTCTGCAGTAAGTGCAAAACCATGCTTAGCCAATTTTGCCGGGGCGGGAATCTCTTCAGATTCAATCTCAGGACGCGGCCGAAAGGCTCGAAGGGCTTTTAGCAGCGCTTCAAAGTCATCACTAAAGTGTGGAGCAGTCGAGCTCGCTGGCGTTACTCCCATATATACAAGGGTAAAGAGGGGATTTGCTCTTATCGGGAGGCGCGCTCGTATTTTTCAAAGGTTGTTTGATTGATGTTCTCTGAAGAGGTGAGCGCCATTTTTGATTGGAGTAACTCTTCATCTACATAATGACCATCGCCAAGAATAGATACGCGAGAGATGAATGCGAGATCTACTAAGTCCTCTTTCAAGAGAAGGTGGAGTAATTGCACACCACCTTCACATAGGATACTTCCTGGATATTTGCGCCGTAATTTCTCAATAAAAATCGGGATGGATGAAACCTCTCCGCACGCTGCGCGCGAGAAGCGAATGATCGGATGCGGTGCGAAGCGGTAGGGCTCTACTGCAGCCGTTGCGCCTCCAACTAAAATCGCGGAAATTTCTGGCGCCCCGCGAAGTGCAAGAAATCGTGTTCGATCCTCAGGAGTCCGTAGCCCTCGACTAGCGCCGTGGAGGCTGGTGGCGCCATTGCTGCCGATTAAGAGGGTGGCAATCACCTGAGAGCCCTGTCCCGGCAATTCCAGAGAATGTGGCGCAATCATGCGAAAACAGTAGGCTAGGGCCCCATCTTCAGGCGATTCTCAGCGGATATCGATAGCAGTGAGACCTCCCAGAGTTGAGCGCGCCCATGAAGCCTGGTTAGCCTTATCCACATGGCCACCCCTGGTTATCGCGCAATTCGCTCGCGCACGGCTCTCACCGCCACAGCGCTCAGCGCTTACCTTGGGTTTTCGCTAGTACTAGCCGCGCCGGTTGAGGCTGCGCCTCCTCCGAGCGCCCGCCTCCTTGAAGTCCAGGCGCGAGTTATCGACTTACAGAACCAGGCAGCGTCGGCAGCTGAAGGGGCTCAAGAGGCCAAAGTCAGGTTGGCTCAACTCAACCAAACGTTGGCAGGGGTTCAAGAGAAGGCTGCAAAGCAGCGGAGTGAATTAGACGTTATTCGAAAATCCCTAGGGTCAATAGCTCTGGAGCAATATAAAAGTTCAGGCTTAGGTCAATCCTTGCAATTGCTCTTCTCAAGTAATCCGCGGGCGTATTTAGCATCTGCCGGAGATCTTGACTCATTAACTCGTCGCCGCTCCATCGAATTACGCCGTTATGAAGCGGCAACTCAGAAGTTGCGGCAAACAACTCTACTGGTTAGTGACAAAGCCAAATTAGTACGAGCTACTCAGCAAAGATTAGAGGCGCAAGCACGAGCCGCCAATGCGAAATTAGCCGAAGCCGAGAAAATCTTTAAATCTCTCAAGGCATCAGAGCGCAAGGCCTTACTCGCTGCCCAACGTCGAGCTGAAGCAAACGACATTGCATCATCCCGTGCTACGGCAAAAAATCTTAAGAACACTTCTGGTCGAGCAGGTGTTGCCATTCGATATGCGTTAGCACAAATTGGCGATAGATATGTCTTTGGTGCAGCGGGAATGCGGACCTGGGATTGCTCGGGATTAACGATGCGCGCCTTTGCGTCAGCTGGCGTCTCATTGCCGCATTCTTCTCGTGCGCAATTTCAATATGGTAAAAAAATTCCTCGTTCGCAATTACGCCCTGGCGATTTAGTCTTCTTCAAACATCCTATTAGCCACGTCGGTATTTATATTGGAAATGGAAAGATGATTCATGCGCCGCGCCCTGGATCGCGAGTAAAGATCGCGCCGATAGATCAAATGCGTTATGCCGGGGCAGTTCGTTTATAGCGTGAAAAAGGTATTGTTCGTCACCAATGACTTTCCACCACAAAGTGGCGGTATTGAAACGTTTATCGCGGGGCTGATTTCACAATTACCTAAAGATTCGGTAGTTGTTCATACATCTAGCCAAAAAAATGTCATGCAACAGGAAAAGTATGATCAGGAAATATTTGAGAGTCTTGGGGCGCTTGTCGTTCGCGATCGCCAACGAATTTTGCTACCTACCCCAGGTTTGCGAAGACGAGTTTTGGGCACTGTGCATGCCCACGGAATCGATACTGTTGTTTTTGGATCAAGCGTGCCACTTGGTCTCTTAGCGCCATCGCTGCGGAGGCAAGGAGTGGTAACAATGGTGGCGATCACCCACGGCCATGAAGTGTGGTGGTCAAGAGTCCCAATTTTTTCAGCGGCGCTGCGTCGAGTCTGCTCGCAAGTAGATGCAATCACTTACCTTGGCAATTTCACTAAGAGCGCCATTAGTCGAGTAATGCGCGCTTCCGATCGCGAGAAATTGGTCCAGCTGCCGCCAGGCGTAGATCTTAAGTTTTTTACCCCCGGCGAGAAGCCCGAATATTTACTCGATAGATATCACCTACACGGTAAAAAAATTATTTTATGCGCGGGTCGTCTCGTTCAACGTAAGGGTCAGGACGTTTTGATTGATGCGCTCTCCATCCTGCGAGAACGCGATAAAAATCTTCACTTACTAATCGTGGGCGCTGGCAACTATGAAAAGGCGCTCCGTGCGAGAGTGGAAAAATTAAATCTCAATTCATCTGTTACCTTTGCGGGACGGATCGAATATCAAGAATTGCCCGCTCATTTCCGACTCGCAGATATTTTTGCTTCGCCTACCCGTGATCGCTTTGGTGGCCTAGAGGTCGAGGGGCTAGGGATTGTCTATTTAGAGGCAAGCGCATCTGGTCTTCCCGTCATTGCCGGTAATTCTGGTGGAGCCCCCGATGCAGTGCTGGATGGGAGAACGGGTTTGGTACGTGAAGGGCGAAACGCCCATCTGCTCGCGCAGACTCTTCAAGAATTGCTTGAGAATGACAATGTACGAAGCGAGATGGGCAAGCAGGGGAGAGAGTGGATGGAGCGCGAGTGGAGTTGGGAAGTTATAGGTGCTCGGTTTCGCACGATGCTTAATTTTTGATCTGCACCAATCCCAGGTTGATGGCTCGAGTCACTGCAGAGGTCCGATTTTCACACTCCAACTTCCGGTAAATTGAGGATAAATGGGTTTTAATCGTAGGCAGACTGATAAATAATTTAGCGCTTATGATCTGAAGTTCTTCGCCAGAAGTTAAGTGTTGGAGTATCTCAAGTTCGCGTGGGGTTAATTTAGGCTTCGCGTGTTCTTGGCGGAGCGCTTCGCCTAAACCTTCAGCAAGAAAACTCTTGGGTGAATTTAATGAAAGTTTTATCGCAGCGATTAATTGGGTGATTGGCGCTGATTTATTAACCAAAGCATTTGCACCTGACTGTGATGCTGCAATAAGAAAGTTCCCTTCACTTTCAACGGTAAGAATAACAATTGCCATTTCAGGCTTGATTTTTCGAGCCCATCTGACCAAGTCGAAGCTAAGCCCATCTGGAAGATGTAAATCTGTAATCAAAATATCAGGATCAACTTTGGCGAGTTGGCCTCGCCCCTCATCACAACTACCTGCCTCATGGAAATTTTGAAAACCATGTGCATTAAGCGCGCGAATCAATCCCTGTCGAACAATAGGATGATCTTCCACAATGAGTATTTTCAAAGGATTGTTTTCGGTCATGGCAGAACAATCTGACAGAGGTTCAAAGAATCCTGCCGGGAGTACTCGAGCTTCCCGCCCAGTCTTTCAATTCGTTCACGAGCGCCAAGTAAGCCAAAGTGATGTGTCGGTTGGGCGCTAAACGATTGAGAATCAAAAGGAATTCCGTTATCGGAGATTATTAAATTTATATTTTGATTTGAGAGATTGGAAGTGATTTCCATCGAGGTTGCATGTGAATGAAGAACGATATTGGTCAGGATTTCTCTGACTGATCTAAAAACTTCCAAGCGGATTTCAGAGGGCAAGTCAAAGGTGCTTGCTAGTTGATTTGAGATCTCAATTGGGTTGTTAACCTTTATTTGCAGAGAGAAGTTGGCAAACATTTTTAAGAAGCTCTGGTTGCCATCACGCAGCAATCCGATTTCATCGCGCACCATCGTGCCCAGTAAAGAGATGCGCGATCGCACTTCGACAAGTGAATCTCTTGATGGTCCCATCGACGAGAGTGCAATTGCTTCATCACAAGCAAAACCAATGGCCGCTAGCTCTTGCGCAAGTGTGTCGTGTAGATCGCGAGCGATTTTTAATCGCTCAACACTCTCATTCGTAAAGTTTTTCAATCTCGACTGCAAACTCTTTAGCTACCACATGACGCTTCACGGAGAGTTTTGCAGTTAAGTGGCCACCAGCGATGGTGAAATCTACCGGCAAGATAGTAAACTTACGAATCGACTCTGCTTTACTTACTGCTTTATTTGCTTCATCGACAGCTGTTTGGATGACTGCAATAAGAGCAGTGTCTTTGGCTAAATCAGCGATATTGGCGCCGCCCTTGTTATTTGCAGCGGCCCACACTTTCACAGCATCTTGATCAAGCGTGATCAGCGCTGCGATATAAGGCTTGTTATCTCCAACAACCATGCATTGGCTCACTAGCGGATGGGAACGGAGGCGATCTTCAAGAACTGCCGGGGCAACATTCTTGCCACCGGAAGTCACGATTAATTCTTTCTTCCGTCCGACGATATAGAGGAAGCCATTCTCATCTAGTCGACCAAGATCGCCAGAACGGAAATAGCCATCTGCGGTAAATACCTCACGATTGGCACCATCGTTCTGCCAATATCCATTCATAACGATGGGACCCTTAATCAAGACTTCGCCATCTTCATCGATTTTGATGGTTGTACCTGGAATAGGACGGCCTACTGAACCAATTCGAACCGAGGAGGTGAGGTTAAGCGTCGCGCCTGCTGTTGTTTCTGTTAGTCCGTACCCTTCCAGAACACGGATGCCAGCGCCGCGGAAGAAATGGCCCAATCGTTCGCCTAGCGGCGCGCCACCTGAGATTGCGGCATCGACATTGCCACCCATGATGTGGCGAATCTTGCTGTAAACAAGTTTGTCAAAGAGCGCATGCTGCACTCGAACGCCAGGAGAGATGTGGCCATTTTGCATTCCTTCGCTATAGGAAATTGCAACATGTGCAGCCTTGCGGAAAATCTTTCCTTTACCAGCGGCATCAGCTTTAGCTTCGGCGCCATTGTAAATTTTTTCGAAAATACGAGGAACTGAGAGAACGAAGTTAGGTTTGAAGCTTGCAAGATCGCCCATTAAGCGCCCAACTGGATCGCTGCAATGTGCAAGATGAAGACCGGCGCGAATAGCGCCAATCTCA
>RFXN01000053.1 GCA_009921625.1 Candidatus Fonsibacter lacus
CTGGACCCTCTAGATCTCAACACCGAGCTATTCATCCAAGTGAACTCAAAGGATTTCATCAACAAGGTGGCGGAATTAAAGCTGCCGACTCGCCTAGATCTGATTCTGGGGCTGCGGCTCAAATTGCTCGACGCTATATCCAGGAGCGCGGAAGCTTTAAAGGAAGTATCACTAGTGAAATTAAAGTGAATTATCTGGCTAAATTCCTCTATATAGCTCTTGGAATTATGGTAATTATTTCGCATTTGATCGCCTACGCCTGATTTCTTGCAATAGCTCTAGCGTTCTGTTTTTCTTTCTTCGTAATCTTGCGCTTCTGTCTCGGATCAAAGGCATCGCGCAGTCCATCACCAATAAAGTTAATACTTAAGGCAATACTTACAATGAAGAATCCTGGATACCAGAACAGAAATGGCCTGGTAGTGAAGGCATCCTGATATTGATTAATCAATAGCCCGAGAGACACATCAGGAGGAACCACTCCAAAGCCAAGGTAGGAAAGGGCTGTCTCTAGCAAAATTGCGCCCGAGAGCAGCAAGGTGACAGAGACAATGATTACACCAACGGCATTTGGAAGAATATGCTTGAAGATAATTCTCCTAGTTGATGCCCCTGCAACTCTTGCCGCATCAACAAATTCTCGCTCGCGCAGGGTTAAAAACTCTCCACGCACCAGACGCGACAAACCTGTCCAAGCAAATAGTCCAAGATAAACCGCAAGAATAATTGCGCCAAGATTTCCAAACTTTGCACCAATGACAGATCCCACAATAACAGCTGGGATTGTGATGATGAAGTCGGTAAAGCGCATTAGAACGTTATCAACGATTCCTCGGTAATATCCTGCAACAGCGCCAACGACAGTTCCGATAATTGCTGCAAAGAATCCAATAATGAACATAACTTGAATAGAGCGTTGTGTGCCCTTCATAACTAGGGAGAAGTAATCTCGCCCAATGTCATCCTGGCCAAATGGGTGTTCCCCAAGGCCTATTCCCTCTCCCCCTAAAAACTTAGGAACAAGTGAAATTGTTGGGCAGCCAATAGTGTCATTAGGGCAATCGCCAAAGCGAAGCTCTGGCAGATCATCAGGAGACCACTTCCACCAACCCTTAGTCTTAATTGGGCCAAAGTTGGCATCAACTGCAGAGAATACAAAGACAATGATGAATGTTAGGAAGATTAAGGAAGCTACTGCCGCCTTATGCTTAAAGAAGCGACGACGAATAATCTGCCATTGAGTCAAGCCCTCAACTTCCTTATTGGCAATAGCATTCTCGCCAGATTCAATTGTTAGCTCCTCAAGGGCAGCCTCTTTACTCTTTCTTTTAGCCATAACAGCCAGCGTTGCCGTGATAAAGAAAACGCCCATAAGTAGGTTTAGATCTTGGCTGGTAATAGCTCTATTAAAGAGAGTTCCCATTCCATACCAACCAAAGACTCGCTCGGTGATGATTGCTCCGCCAACAATTCCAGCAAAATCAACGACCATAATTGTGGTCAATGGAATCAAAGTATTTCGGAAAGCATGTCGCATAATTACAGTGCGTTCATTTAGACCTTTAGCGCGAGCAGTTCTTATGTAATCTTGATTTAGAACTTCTAGCAGGGTTCCTCTGGAATATCTAATATAGCCAGCAAATGAAATCAAAGTAAGAGCAATTGTTGGCAAGAATAAATGCACCAAAATATCTAGAGTTGAGATCCAGAACTCATTCGGCGTCAATAGTTCCTTTGCTTGGCCTAGAGTTGGAATCGGCCTAAAACTTACCGCCCCCTCTTCCATATATGGCTTCCAGGTCTGCATGAACTTATCAACGATAATTAGATGTCCTGAAAGTAGAGCGGTAATAACTGTAGTTCTAACAACTGGGCCACGATCAATTCGAGCAAATCCAAGTGCTACTGCCACCGCAACAACTATTGTGATTAGCGCATACCTAAGAAGTTGTGGAATTGATGACGAAGAATTAAGTGAGCTTGATACCAGAAAATAGGAAATCACAGTTAGCGGAGCCATCGTTAATGAGGCATAGAGCGCAGCTTTATTGCCAAAACCTGTGCTTAAGTAAGTAATTCCAAATGCAATTCCAACAGCAAGCAAACCGATTAATACTGGACCAAGTGCGGGATCAGTTAACCAATTTGCCTCATCTACGAAGGTGAGGAAGGCGAAGGTTGCTACAAATACAATTGCAAATACCTTCCAAAAGTCTCCACGCTTTGAACCAAGAAGCGAGGCCCAAAAAATTGAGCCAACCAATCCAATTCCAATCTTCCACGAGGTAGTTATCTGAGGATCGGATAAGAATGTATTGAACTGAATTGCTAAGTACTGCTTTAAAAGAACTGCAACCCAGAAAATAGGTAGTGAGAAGAGTAGGAATGCAAAGAATGTCATTGAATAATCAAAGCGTGAATATTGACGAAGAGCGGTAACGATACCTAGGGCAATACCAACGATGATTGCAAAAATAGTTGCGAAAATAACTAGTCGAATAGTGATTGGCATTGCTGTTGCAATTTCGCCTGATACTGGAAGACGAAGGCGAGTTAGTCCCAGATCTAGATTGCCGGTAAAAATTCCTAGTACGCCGCGAAGCCAGATGAAATATCTAAGCGGGGGCGGAACATCCAGCCTTAAAAACTCTTCTAGCTCTCTAATTTGAGCTTGAATCTCGGGATCATCGCTGAAGCGAAGCTCGCCTATTGGATCTCCTGCAATTGCGGCAAGGTTATAAAGGATGAAGCTTGAACCAAAAAGGATTAGAAAGAGGACGCCAATTCGTCGAGCAATAAAAGCTAGCACGGCGCTCTCCTTGTGTTTTTGGGGCTACTAGAGCCCAAGAATAATAAAGGCATAAGATAAAAATACAGCCTGTAGGCCTTAGGTAATTTCTTTAGAAATCCCTAAGGCCCAACAAGCCTTCAAAGTTGAGCGATTAGCTCTACTTCTTTTTTAGTACTTCCAATCCCAGAAGTTCCATTCCTTCACAGGAGATAGTGAGCTGGCCTTAACGCCCTTAAGGTCGTTGTCATAGGCAGTCACTGCTGGATGCTGGTATAGAGGTAGTGTGTAAGCCTTACCAAAGATTTCACGTTCAATCTTGATAAAGGCTGTGGTTAGAACTGATTCTGACATCGGACGACCGAAAACATCATCCAAAATCGCATCTAGTCCAGGACCTGAGTTTGCTCCGCTGTAATTGTTGGAGCCATCAGAACGCCAGTTGGCGCGAATTGATCCTTGCGCTGTGCTGGTTGCAGCCCAGGCAAAGAATGCCGCGTCATACTTGGAATCGCGAAGCTTTGGTGACCAATCAACTTGAGTATCAAGGTTTACATCAAAGCCGCACTTAGCGAGGTTTGCCTTAAGCAAAAGCGCTTGCGCGGCGCGACGTGCATTGTTTCCAGGTACTAGGAAGTTCACCTTTAGCGGATTCTTCACTGCATCCTTCTGATACTTCTGAACGAGTGAAAGAGCACGCTTATTTAGTGAATCTTGTGTTCCAACGTAATATGCAGATCCATTAGCAGCGATAACTTTTGCATACTTGCTATCTTCATGTGATGGAACTGTAACTGAGCGAAGTGGTGGAATCTCTGAGTTAATCGGAGTGATCAACTTCTCGACAATTTCTTGACGAGGAACGCAGAGTAGGAAGGCGCGACGTAGGTCAGTTGCCTTCTGGCCATTTCCGGCAAATAGACCGGTGTATGGAGTTCCGCCTGAGAAGTAAGCACCGCTACGTAGGTCTACGTGCTCATAAGCTCCACCGAGACCACCAATTGTGGTTACTCCAGCAAGCTTCTTGAGAGCGGCAACTCCATCAGCAGTCTGCTGACCTGAGTAGAGGGAAACTTCACCATTACCAAGGGCCTGAACCACTGGGTTTCCATCAGCTACGAACTTCTGGATGATGTTCTTGATATCTCCAGAGACCTTAGGTCCGGAGTTATAAAGTGGGTTCGCCTTAAGAGTTACTGATTGTCCCTTAACTGCGCTAACGACATTGAAGCCACCATTTCCAACCCATAGAAGAGGGTTAGTAGTTGCAGCGTTTACATCTGGGTTGTTATATGAAGTTGACCAGATAGTTCCAATCTTCTTTAGAAGATCTGTGTCTTTAGCCTTATATGCGGCGTACCAGCGATCACGTGCAGCATTGCTTGCAGAGACGCTCTGTAGTTCAGTCTTACCTTCAGCAGCTAGGGTCCAAGCATGCACTGGACGTGGTCCGATAACGGTTAGCCACCAATCAGGGAACTTCTGCTTGTACTTAAAGGTAACTGACATTTCATCCGCGCTTATTACTGGATCGCCTGTCTGGTATAGAGAGTATGTGCTTGAAGAGAGACCAGCAGCATTAAATGCCATCTTATCTCCAGCAGCCCAGTCACCTAGACCTGCAGCCTTTGCGTAATCGCGGCTATAAATCATATGAGTTGAGAGAAGATCAATTCCAGTAATTGGAGTTCCATCTGACCAAACTCTTCCTGGAGCAACCGTGTACTGAACCCGGAAATCATTGGACTTATTTGAAGTTACTTTATAAGAACCAAATGTGGTGTTTTGTACCCAATTTCTTGAGGAATCGTAATATCCAAATCCCATACCAGTTAGATAACCGATTGTGGAGTTTGTTACCAAGTTAAAACCAACAACAGCTGAGTTAAAGCCTGATAGAGGGTTTGGTTCATGGAGAATTACAGTTCCATTCTTAGCCGCATTTGCTGGCGGAGTTACTGTTGAAGCAGCAAGCAGGATCGAAAGAGATCCAACAATTGCCACTTTTAACTTCTTATTTTTCAAGATAACCTCCTAAAAGGTTTTTTGTTTATGGGGCTCATCAGTAGTAGAGAGTCGACCGCTCCACCATCAATTAGCCCTCGAGGGTTGGAGAAGTCTGCCTTATAGGGCTATTTCTCACAATTGCTGCTCATAGGGGCTGAATAACAATATCTTTACCATTTTCTGCCTTTAGTATCTCGAATTCAGGCGCAATTTAAGATCCCTAGGGGGCAGGTGCGCCTTTCTTGGATTTGCCCCGCTTCGACAATCCTCAGAAATGGCTTGACCTAGATTTCCGGGTCTAATTGATCATCACTGGATAGAAATTAATTTAATTACAGGATTAGTGAAAGAGAAGCCTCGAGCGTCTCTAGAGGTTTGGGTGTTTTTCTTGAGTTCAGTGGCAAGATTGCATGGTGAGCAATATTGAACAATTTCGCCCGCGAAATGGATATTTTCTTGCACTTTTGATTTTCTTCGCGATAAGCACGTTAACCTTTGTAAATATCTTGGATTACGGATTACGTGGCGGGCTGCCCAGTATTACTTGGGGACTCTTTGCCTGCTCGCTCTTCTACCTAATTTTTATCCATCCCAAAGTTGTCTACTGTGATGAGGGGCTTGTAATAGTAAATCCCATGCAAACAATCACCTTAGGCTGGGATGAGATCTCACTAATTGATTCCAAATTCACAATGTATGTAATCCATCAAAGTAGCGGTACTAAGTATCACGCATTTGCAGCCCAAGCCCCTGGCCGATATCACATAAGAAATATACATCCAACTGAAATAAGGGGTATGAAATTAAACGATAGCGGCAGCATTAAAGCGGGAGAAAGCCCAAGAAGTAATTCTGGAATTGCAATCGCAATTGCTAGAGCCAAGTTTGAAAATTTTCATCAGGGAAATAATATCCAAGGATTAAACTTTTCAATTATTCCGAACAAACTTGGTGCTTCTATCGTGCTTTTTCTTTTTCTTCTAGCGATTACAACTCAAATACTGCAATCTTAGGCGAGCTCATTTCTATTTTGCATTGCCCTGGCATTAGCTTTTTCTTTACGACTTAATCTACGGCGCTGTCTTGGATCAAAGGCGTCACGTAGGCCATCTCCGATGAAATTTATACAGAGCGCAATGACAATAATAAATATGCCGGGATACCAAAAGAGCCAAGGCCTAGTAGTAAAGGCATCTTGGTAATTAGAGATTAATAGCCCTAGGGAGACATCTGGTGAGGTCACTCCAAATCCTAGATAGCTGAGCGCGGTTTCCAAAAGAATTGCACCTGACATTAAAAGCGTGACCGAAACGATTATTACTCGATTACTAGCTCCAGCCACTCTGGAAGCATCAACAAACTCTCGCTCTCTAAGGGTTAAAAATTCGCCGCGTACCAATCGCGAAAGGCCGGTCCACGAGAAGAGTCCCAATAAGAGGGCTAGAAAAGCTGCTCCTTTATTGCCGAAGTGAAAACCAATCACCGAGCCAATAATGATTACTGGAACAGTAATAATGAAATCAACCAAACGCATTAAGATGGCATCGATCCAGCCGCGGAAATATCCAGCAATTGCGCCAATCACTGTTCCAAGAGTTGCTGCAATCGCTCCGATTATGAACATAACTAGTATTGAGCGTTGAGCTCCTCGCATCACAAGAGCTAAATAATCTCGACCAATATCATCTTGGCCAAATGGATGAGGCCCAAGGGCGATTCCATCCCCATCAAAAAATGGCACCGCATCAATAGTTGGGCAGCCAATTGAATCTCCTACACAATCTGCGCCATAACGAAGTTCTGGCATATCTTCAAAACCATACTTCCACCAACCAGGAATAACGAATGGATCTTTCTCATCTCCTAAGCGCCAATCTAGTGAGGTGTAAACCACAGCAATTAGAGTAAATAGAACAACAACAGAGATCATCGCCGCTCTATGGCGAATGAAACGACGCAGAACAATCTGACCTTGGCTCAGGCCTTCGGTCTCTTTATTTAGGATGGCATTCTCGTTGGCGTCATTGATGATTTCTACTTCCTGCTTCTTTCGCGCCATTACTTACCAGCCCCTACCCGGATTCGAGGATCTAAAGCTGAATAAA
>RFXN01000054.1 GCA_009921625.1 Candidatus Fonsibacter lacus
GACACTTTTGAAGCAGCATTAGAAGCTGCTGCACATGAGTCAACTTCTGAGCGAGAGCTCCCTGCTGAGGAACTTGTTAATGATGCACAGGTAGCTGAAATTGCAGAGGGTGAGCAGGAAGAGCAGGAAGAGAATGATCCGCTTACTGAATTTCGTCGCGCTCTCCGTTCTGCACTTGGAGATTGGTATGTAATTCACTCATATGCAGGATACGAAAACCGCGTAAAGGGAAATCTTGAGAACCGTATTCATACGCTCAGAAATGTATTCCCTGGATATGTGCTGGTTCGTATGGATCTCACCGACGAATCGTGGTCAGTGGTTCGTAACACTCCTGGGGTTACTGGATTTGTTGGCCATGGCCACAATCCAAGCCCACTCTCTCTTGATGAAGTTGAGGGGATTTTGGCGCCTCGCCCTTCGAAGAAGGGTGAGAAGCCTGAGATCAAGATGGTTGATTTCGCTGTTGGCGAATCGGTCACCGTTATGGACGGTCCATTTGCTACCCTTCCCGCTTCAATCAGCGAGATCATGCCGGAGCAGGCGAAGTTGAAAGTTCTTGTCTCTATCTTTGGACGAGAAACTCCAGTTGAATTGTCATTTGCCCAAGTACAGAAAATCTAGAGAGCACCGAGAAAAATGAACGAGAGTAACGAGAGTAACGAGAGTAACGAGAGTAAGGAATAACCATGGCACCAAAGAAGAAGGTACAAGCGCTCATCAAGCTACAGATTCAAGCTGGCGCGGCGACCCCTGCTCCACCTGTCGGCCCAGCGCTTGGTCAACATGGCGTCAACATCATGGATTTCGTCAAGGCCTACAACGCGGCAACTGAGTCGCAAAAGGGTCAGATCATCCCAGTTGAAATTACTGTGTACGAAGATCGCTCGTTCACATTTATCACCAAGACTCCACCAGCATCACGCCTTATCTTGAAGGCCGCAAAACTTGAAAAAGGATCTGCGATTCCCCATAAGAATAAGGTAGGGAACATCACTATGGCTCAATGCCGTGAGATCGCAACTGTGAAGATGGCAGATCTCAATGCAAATGACCTTGATGCAGCAAGTTTGATTATTGCCGGTACAGCTCGTTCTATGGGCATCACCGTCAATGGTTAAGAAATAAAGATAACTAAATAAATAAAGGTGGGAGAGTCACGCTGACTCGTTGACCACAACCAACTGCCTGACTCAACCGAGTCAGCCGAAAGAAGGATGGATGAAATGAAGCGCAGTAAGAAATACCGTGCAGCTGTTGAGAAGTACGATGTCACAAACATCTATGCTCCAGTTGAAGCTATGAAAATCGTCCGGGAAACCTCCGTGACTAAATACGATTCAACGGTTGAGGTCTCACTCTCACTCGGCGTAGATCCACGTAAAGCTGATCAAGCAATCCGCGGAACAGTAAACCTCCCACATGGAACAGGAAAGACTGCTCGCGTCCTTGTCTTTGCAGGTGGCGATATTGTTGGTGCAGATGAATTAATCGATGAAGTGGCAAAAGGTCGTTTGGATTACGACGCAGTTGTCTCTACACCAGATCTGATGGGCAAGGTCGGTCGTCTTGGAAAAGTTCTTGGTCCACGAGGTTTGATGCCAAACCCAAAGACCGGAACAGTTACAAATGATGTGACAAAGGCGGTTAATGATATTAAGGGTGGAAAGATTGAATTCCGTGTAGATAAGAATTCAAACTTGCACTTCATTATTGGCAAAGCCTCCTTCAGCGCTGAAGCGCTACTTGATAATTATGTTGCTGCGATGGAAGAAGTTCTCCGCGCTAAGCCCTCTTCATCAAAGGGTCGATATGTAAAGAAAGCAACGGTCTCCACCACCATGGGGCCCGGAGTTCAGGTAGATCCAAACCTCCTTCGTGAGGGCGCTAATTAGGCCAACTGAGCAATCGTTTTGACGGGTAGGCGCCATAGCGCCTACCCTTTCCCTTATCCGAAGACCGCAGGTCTTCCATCAGTAGATAGCAATATCCACTGGTGGAGTTAAAGAGGTAAAACTCACCAGCGCAGGAGCATTACGAGTTGGCTTTCTCTAGTTTTCCTCGTAGCGCTTTCGCGCTTCGAGGATTTTCTTTTTATCCCTGTGTTCTCTGCGTTCATTCGGTCTCGATTAATTCGAAAAGACTGGAATAGCGAGAGGAGAAACGAAATATGGCAAAGACCGATAAGTCGGCAGTCCTTGCAGAGCTAACCGAAGATTTTCGCGGCGCTGGTGCAACGATTGTGACCGAATATCGCGGACTCTCCGTCACTTCCATGAAAGCACTTCGTCGTTCACTCGGTGGCAGCACTAAGTACTCTGTCGCAAAGAACACATTGATGCGTATCGCAGCCAAGAATGCTGGCATTGAAATCTCTGATGAACTTCTCAAGGGACCTTCAGCCGTCGCATTTATTAATGGCGATCCAATTGATGCCGCGAAGAGCTTGCGCGATTTTGCAAAAGAGAATCCCGCACTTGTTATCAAGGGTGGAATCTATGAAGGCAAATCAGTAACTACTGAAGAAATCATGAAGCTTGCAAACCTAGAGTCCCGCGAGGTGCTCTTGGCAAAGCTTGCTGGTGCAATGAAGGGTTCACTTGCAAAGGCCGCACGAGTATTCGATGCGCTCCGAATCAAGTTAGAAGCTGGCGCACCTGCGTCAGCACCTGCAGCAACAGCAGATCAACCAGTAGCAGAAGCTTCGCCAGCCGCGGAACCGGCTGCCGAATCAGCAGCAGTCGTTGAAGTGACATCAGCTGAAAATTCAGCAGAACCCGAAACACAGGAATAATTAAGAGTTAAGGAGAAAGATTATGGCAAAACTTTCAACAGAAGATTTGTTAGCACAATTTAAAGAGATGACTCTTGTTGAGCTCAGCGATTTCGTGAAGTCCTTCGAGACCGAATTCGATGTCACTGCTGCTGCACCGGTAGCAGTTGCTGCTGCTGGTGGCGCTGCTGGTGCACCTGCCGCTGCAGAAGCTCAAGATGAGTTCACACTCATCCTTGAAGATGCTGGCGCTCAAAAGATCGCGGTCATCAAAGAGGTTCGTACCTTTACTGGTCTTGGCCTCAAAGAGGCAAAGGATCTCGTAGATGGCGCGCCATCTACAGTTCTTGAGAAGGCCAACAAGGAGACTGCTGATAAGGCAAAGGCAGCATTTGAGGCTGTTGGCGCAAAGGTCACCGTCAAGTAATTCTGGCGTAACTAGCCAGTTAGGGAGCGGGTTCGGTTGGGGTAAACCCCAATTGGACACGCTCCCTTTCTTCGCCGTAAAATCCCAGCAATCCCAAATTTTGAGGTCTTCGCATATAGCGGTGGCGACCTTCTACTTTCGCTGGATTTTGTAACTGATTTCTATTGCGATTACGGAAGGACCGTCGTTGAAAAACAAATCCCAATCCCCGCATGCGCCGCATCGTCTCTCTTTTGCCAAAATTCGTGAGCCCCTCGAGGTTCCAAATCTCCTAGCGCTCCAAGTAGAGAGCATGGACTGGCTCCTTGGCAATGATGCCTGGCGAGCTCGTATCTCCAATAGCGCAACGACCAATACCACTCGCGGCGAACTTCCTAATCAATCTGGTCTCGAAGAGATCTTCGAGGAGATTTCTCCTATCGAAGATTTCCAAGGCTCCATGAGCCTCTCCTTCCGTGATCATCGCTTTGAGCCACCGAAGTATTCGATTGAAGAGTGTAAAGAGCGCGATATAACTTATAGCGCACCACTCTTCGTTACTGCAGAGTTCATGAATAACGTCACCGGTGAAATTAAGAGCCAGACAGTGTTCATGGGTGAATTTCCATTAATGACTTCACGCGGAACATTTATTATTAACGGAACTGAGCGCGTGGTTGTATCTCAGATTGTTCGCTCACCTGGCGTTTATTTTGAGAAGGCTGATCCAGATAAGAGCGCTGATAAAGATACGCTCGTTGGAAAAATTATCCCAAGCCGTGGTGCTTGGTTGGAATTTGAAATCGACAAGAAAGATATGGTCGGCGTACGTATCGATCGTAAGCGAAAGATTCCCGTAACCGTTTTCCTTAAAGCTCTAGGTTGGGATGAAGCTCAAATTCGCGAGCACTTTGGCGAGTATGAGTCGATGATTGCAACTCTCGAGAAAGATCACACGGTTACTCAGGATGATGCGCTGCTCGATATTTATCGTAAGTTGCGTCCTGGCGAGCCACCTACTCGTGAAGCAGCTCAAACACTTATCGAGAACTTATATTTCACTCCAAAGCGATATGACTTAGCAAAGGTTGGCCGTTTCAAGATCAACAAGAAACTTGGCACTGATCTTGATCTTCGTAAAGGCCTACTCACGATCGAAGATATCGTCTGGGCAATTAAGTATTTGGTAAAGATGCATGCTGGCGAGACCGTCATGGACTCTGTTCGCGGCCAAGTTCGTATCGAAACTGACGATATTGATCACTTTGGTAATCGTCGTCTTCGTACCGTTGGCGAATTGATTCAAAATCAGGTTCGCACAGGTCTCTCTCGTATGGAGCGCGTAGTTCGCGAACGTATGACGACTCAAGATGTTGAAGCAATTACCCCGCAAACTCTTATAAATATTCGCCCAATTACGGCGAGTATCAAAGAGTTCTTCGGAACCTCACAGCTCTCACAGTTTATGGATCAAACAAACCCACTCTCTGGTCTAACTCATAAGCGTCGCCTCTCTGCGCTTGGACCTGGTGGTCTCTCACGTGAACGTGCAGGCTTTGAAGTCCGTGATGTTCACCCATCGCACTACGGTCGGATGTGTCCAATTGAAACTCCAGAAGGACCGAACATTGGTCTTATCGGATCGTTGGCAACGTTTGGTCGAATCACACCATTTGGTTTCATCGAAACTCCATATCGAAAAGTTGTTAAAGGTAAGGTCACCGATCACATCGATTACCTCACCGCAGATGAAGAAGATGAGCACATCATTGCGCAGGCAAATGCGCCATTGACTGATACCAACCACTTCGCAGAGCCGCGCGTTCTCGTTCGCCGTAAAGGTGGCGAGGTCGAATACATTCCTGCAGAAGATGTTGATTACATGGATGTCTCACCACGACAGATGGTTTCTGCAGCAACTGCCATGATCCCCTTTCTTGAGCATGACGATGCAAACCGCGCGCTCATGGGATCAAACATGATGCGCCAGGCAGTACCACTTCTTCGCGCCGAAGCTCCACTTGTTGGAACTGGCATGGAGTTCCGTGCAGCTGTTGATGCTGGCGATGTCATCGTTAGCGAAAGGGCTGGCGCTGTCACTGAAGTTAGCGCAGAAGAAATTAAGGTTAGCCACGATGATGGGACCTCCAAGACCTACTATCTATCGAAGTTCCGCCGTTCAAACCAAGGAACTTGCTACAACCACAAACCAGTTGTCGCACAGGGAGTTCGAGTAGAAGCAGGCGATGTACTCGCTGATGGACCAAGCACTGATCTTGGTGAATTAGCGCTTGGAAAGAACTTGCTCGTGGCATTTATGCCATGGGAAGGCCACAACTACGAAGATGCGATTATTTTGAGCCAGCGTTTGGTTCAAGATGATGTGCTCTCATCTATTCATATTGAAGAGTACGAAGTTGATGCACGTGATACCAAGCTAGGTGCAGAAGAAATTACACGCGACATTCCAAATGTCAGCGAAGAAGTTCTTGCTGACCTTGATGAGATGGGCATCATTCGCGTTGGCGCCGATGTCGTTCCAGGTGACATTCTCGTGGGAAAAGTTACGCCTAAGGGCGAAACTGAACTCACTCCAGAAGAGCGCCTCCTGCGCGCAATCTTCGGTGAGAAGGCTCGCGAAGTTCGCGATACCTCACTTAAAGTGCCGCATGGTGAAGGCGGGAAAGTTATTGGCGTTAAGGTCTTCGAAAGCGAAGAGGGATATGAACTTCCTTCTGGCGTTAACCAACTTGTTCGAGTCTATGTCGCACAGAAGCGAAAGATTCAAGATGGTGACAAGGGGACTCCGGTAGATGTAGTACTTAACCCGCTCGGCGTTCCTGGACGCATGAATGTTGGCCAGGTTCTTGAAACACACCTCGGTTGGGTTGCAAAACAAGGTTGGCAGGTTGAAGGCGACGATGCTTCTTGGAAGAGGAATCTCAAGTCAATTGGCGCGCAAACTGGAAAGCCTGGCACTCGAGTAGCAACTCCAGTCTTCGATGGTGCACGTGAAAATGAGATCACTGGATTGCTTGGGTCTACCTTGCCAAACCGCGATGGAAATCGAATGGTGGGCGAATCAGGCAAGGCTCGACTATTTGATGGTCGAAGCGGTGAGCCATATCGTGATCCGATTTCTGTTGGATACATGTACATCTTGAAGTTGCTTCACTTGGTAGACGACAAGATTCACGCACGTTCAACTGGTCCTTACTCAATGATTACGCAACAACCACTGGGTGGAAAAGCTCAGTTCGGTGGTCAGCGATTTGGTGAGATGGAGGTGTGGGCGCTTGAGGCATATGGCGCTGCGTACACCCTCCAAGAACTTCTCACTATTAAGTCCGATGATGTGCTTGGTCGTGTCAAAGTTTACGAAGCAATCGTTAAGGGTGAAAACATCCCTGAGCCAGGTATCCCTGAGTCATTCAAGGTGCTTATCAAAGAGATGCAATCTCTCTGTCTCAATGTTGAAGTGCTCTCATCCGATGGCGCAGCTATCGAAATGAAAGACACTGATGAAGAAGTGTTCCGTACCGCAGA
>RFXN01000055.1 GCA_009921625.1 Candidatus Fonsibacter lacus
CACTTATATGGCGAGACGGTCTCTGCATATTTTCCTGGCGCATTCCCAATATCAAAACTTAATCCTTGCTCCCCACCAAGAATTGGTATTGCATTTGCAAGCGCTGGAATGCCAACTGCAAATGCAAGCGTTGCGCCGGCAAGATAAGGACCACTCAACCGACCAGCAGAGATTCCGATGATTGCTCCGAAGAGGGCAGCTGCCAGAACTGCAACAAAGAATGCAAGCCACATGGGAAATCCGAATTCTTGGACAACAATCGCTGCTGAATAAGCGCCGACCGCCATGAAAGCGCCTTGACCCAAAGTGATCTGCCCGGAGTAACCAGTAAGCAAAACAATCGAAATGATTCCCACCACATACGCAGCAATCTGTGCGCCTTGAAATATTCGATACTCATCTATGAAGTTGCTTACGATAAAAAATAAAAACCCCAGTGCAATAGCAAGGATTAAGCGTTTGGTCGCGCTTGGTTGATGTGAGCTACGCACGGCGAGCACCTCGCGCTCCTAAAATTCCTTGCGGCCGGACCAGTAAGACCACAATAAGAAGAACAAAAGCTGTCATAAATGTGTAAGAGCCACCGAGATATCCGGTCACAACAGAAAGTCCAATCCCAAGTGCCAGACCACCAAGAACGCCACCAATCAAACTATCAAGACCCCCAATAACAGCGGCGGTAAAACCAAAGACCAGGAGGAGATCGAAAGAGTTTGGCGCAATAAATGTTGTTGGTGCGACGAGTACGCCAGCCAAACCACCTGCGCCTCCGGCAAAGGCCCACCCAAGTGTTCTGATTCGACTTACTCGTATTCCAGATAATCGCGTTACCTCTGGAGCGAAAGCTGCCGCACGCATTGCTAAACCTAAACTCGTTCTCTGGAAAATTAACGCTGCTATCGACATTGCGATGACAACTGTGAGCAGTACAAAAAAATCATTCTGTGAAAATGGAATCTGAACTCCGTTTACCGTTAGCCCATCACGAGAGAATGCTGTGGGGTATGCCTGATAATCACCGCCCCAGATCAAACCCATCACCCCTTGGAAAATTCCCAAGAGCCCCAACATTGCAATGACTGGCGCAACGGTGACGGTCGCAGCAGATGTTGCCCGTTTTACAATGAAGCGAACAATCACCACTTCAACAAACGCTCCAATAAGAATGCCAGCGAAGATTGCACCAAGAAGTGCAAGCCAAAAATTGTCTACCGCTTTTTCAATGCTTAAACCTATATATGTAGCGAATGCTGCTTGGCCAGCTTGAGCAAAATTAACCACCCGAGTACTTCGCCAGACCAAAATCAACGCGAAAGCAATAAGGCTATAGATGGCGCCGATACTCACACCTGCGATGAGCGTATTAATAAGATTCATTCTGTTTCCTCACGCTCTCACTCTTTTCAATAACCCAGATACGCATGGCGCAACCCCGTATCGTTCATAATTGAGCGTGCATCATCTGCGATGACAACCCGCCCTTGATCTAAAACAATTCCTTGCGAGGCGATACGTAACGCACTCATTGCATTCTGTTCAACCAACAAAATTGTCATACCGGTCTTTTGTTGTAGTTGCGACAAGGTGTGAAAGATCTGTTCAACAACTAATGGCGCTAATCCAAGTGAAGGCTCATCGAGCAAAAGTAATTCTGGACGAGCAATAAGACCTCGTCCAATAGCCAACATTTGCCGCTCGCCACCAGAGAGCGTGTCGGCTCGCTGTTTCTTTCGTTCACTCAATCGAGGGAAGAGTTCATACACCTCTTCTATTGCTGCGTTCACATCACCCTTGTTCTTACGTAAGCGCCATACTCCCCCGAGTAAAAGATTCTCTTGCACGGTCAACTCGGTTACGACAGATCGCCCTTCGGGAACATGGACTATTCCGCGTCGAACAATCTGTTCGGTCTGTAATTTCTCAAGGGCGATCTCATCCCACAAAATATTTCCCGAAGTAGCGCGCTTCAAGCCAGAGATTGTACGAAGTAAGGTCGATTTACCCGCACCGTTAGCGCCGATTATCGCGGTGATTGACCCGCGCGGAACATTGAAGGTCGCATTGGAAATGGCACGAATAGCGCCGTGGTCAATGGTCAATCCTCGAACGCGCAGAGTCATAATTCGCTCGCAGCGGTACCAAGATAGGCAGCAATGACTGCAGGATCTTGGCGGACTCGTTCAGCGCTACCACTAGCAATCACTTCACCAAAATCAAGAACGTATAGGCGTTCGCATACCGCCATCACTACATCCATGTGATGTTCAACGAGAATTACCGAACACTCACGCCGTAAGTTTTTTATCAATTGGCCGAGCCAATCAATATCTTCTTTACCAAGACCACCAGCTGGTTCATCTAATAAGAGAATCTTTGGTTCTGAAATAAGTGCGCGCGCAATAGAGACGCGCTTTGTCTCTGGATAGGCAAGAGTATCTGCGCGACGATTAGCCAACCCTCCGGCATATACCCGTTCAAGGGCGAGGAGCGCTCGCTCTCGAAGTGCGCTTTCATCTTTCGCCGTGTGTCCAAGAAGCGCACGACCTAAACCGGCGCGAGAGAATTTATGTGCGCCAACCATGACATTTTCCAGAACTGTTAAATCTGGAAAGAGTCCAACGCCTTGAAGTGTTCTACTAATTCCATGCGAGACCAAATCATGTGGCTTTGGCCAACTCTCCTCGTTTCCATAGAGTGCAAAGGAGCCAGAATCGGGTTTTACTAAACCAGAAATTGCATTGAGAAGCGTTGTCTTTCCGGCTCCATTTGGTCCGATTAATCCAACCACTTCATTTTCGTGTACATCTAAATAGACATCTTTAAGAGCGCGCAATCCACCAAATGTGACATTAACTTGAGCAACGCTCAACAGCGTGGACACTTTTCACCCACTCTCAGGTGTACCCGAATTACTAATTTTCGACGAAGGTTAGTATGGATTAATGTCCTGCGCGAGCCTAGGTACCCTGCCCCCGATTCGCGAGAGAATTTCATAAGAAATAGTGCCGGCGGCTTTGGCCCAATCCTCTGCAGTAGCAGCGCCTTCGCCTCCAAAGAAGATAGCGATGTCACCAGCTTTAATTGTTGTCTCTGAGCCAAGATCCACAGTGATTTGATCCATAGATACTCGTCCAATCAGTGGGTATGGGCGACCATTAATAGTTATTTCAACTGAATTCTTCAACGTTCGGGGAATGCCATCTGCATACCCAAGTGGCACAAGCGCAATATAACTATCTTTGCTCAACGAAACGCTCGCGCCATAACCAATGCTTGCGCCGGCAGGTACGCGTTTTACTAACGCAATATCAGCTCGTAATTCCATAACTGGTCGTACCGAGAATTGATTGCTTTTTATGCCACCTGGGAAATATCCATAGAGCAATAGCCCTGAGCGAACCATGTCGAAGTGTTCACGATTTAGAGGATGACTTGGCTCGTCAGCGCAGGCCAAATGTGACCACGTGCCAACTAAAATTATCTTTTTATCATCAAGTAATTGACCAATAGCACTGACTAGTTCAGGAAATTCATCGAGCGCTCCCGATCGATTCATACCCGTATCAACTTTGAGGTGGATTCGAGGCTTAAGCCCGGTTGATTGGCTTGCGGTGAGTATTGAATCAAGTTGCGCTAAGGATGAGACTGAGAGATCAATTGTAAAATCTAACGCTTGTGCAAAATTTTCTGTCGGTGGAGTCAGCCAAGCGAGTATCGGAGCAGTAACTCCAGCATCGCGCAACGCCACTGCCTCGCCGATAAAAGCCACTCCAAGGTATGTTGCGCCACCAGCAATCGCAGCGCGAGCTGATTCAACTAATCCATGACCGTAAGCATCGGCTTTAACCACAGCCATCAGTGGCACGCCCGTTGAATTTATAATTGCTCGGGCATTATTTGCAATCTGCCCATAATCAATAGCTGCATAATAAGTAGATTTAGCCACGAGAGTTCTCAATCACTACCATCGCCACTACCACTGGTCCATCATGTGAAATGGAGAGATGAATTTTCCCCGTGCCTGCGCGCTGCTTTGCGATTCCGGTAAGAATCATTAACGGTGCGCCATTATCGGCTCGATGTACATTCACATCGTGCCAAGCAAGACCTTCTGGAACACCAAGCGCTTTTGCCAAGGCCTCTTTTGCTGCAAACCTCCCGGCAAGAAATGTAGGGTGCGTTTCATCGGCAATTGCCAATTCGCTCTCAGTAAAAAGTCTCTCGCGCATCCCTGGAGTCCGTACAAGTGAGTCAGCAAAACGGCTGATCTCCACCACATCGACGCCAATTCCCTTAATCATCTGCCGCACCTAACTTTATGTGCCCCACATCGGTATGTATCCGACTAGAAGAGACTAATCTGTCGATAGCCACAATGAGTAGCAGTAATCCGGTGCCAATGCTCACACCGCCGATGAGATCCGAGAACCAATGGGTATTTCGGAATAACGAAATTAAAACAACAAGTGATGTAATCGCAGCAACTGACCATGTTGCAAGATATGTCCTAAATCGGCTCGGTTCTGAGTATTTGATGGCAAGGTATGCAAAAAGTCCCCAGGTAAGAATTGCATTCGATGCATGCCCGCTTGGATAGGACATTCCCCCAGAATCAAGCAGGTCGATCTGTAATTTAGGTTTAGTTCGACCAAACTCCAATTTAGCTAATCCCACAATTAAATTAAGAGCGAGAAGCGAAACTACCGATAGGTTAAACGGACGCCACGTTTTAAATTTTCTTCCAAGGTATACCGATAATGTGAGTAGAAATAGCGCGGTCAATCCTCGCAAACCAAGGTGATCGAGATTGTAAATAATCCAATCAGCCCAATTCGGAAGTTCTGGTCTCTTCCAGCTCGCAATACTGGCATCAATTTCAGTAAGTGGCCCGCTATGTAAGACATCAAAGGTGGTGTAAACAAAAATGGCGATTGCTAGGGTGGCATTACGGATTTGCCAGGAGACCGAACGCCCTAACCCGTTCATCTAAGCTCCCTGTTTATTCCCATTTATGCTCACTTACTCAACAGTCACGGACTTGGCTAGGTTTCGTGGTTGATCTACATCATATCCACGAATAACAGCTGATTCATAAGCAAAAATTTGTAAGGGCAAAACGGCGAGAATTGGCTGGAATAAAAGTGGAGCATCAGGAATCTTAATTACATGTGCATTGGAAATCGAGAAATCATTCTCGGAGGCGATCACGATTACACGTGCACCTCGCGCCATTACTTCCTGCACATTGCTCACCATTTTGTCATGAAGAGGGCTTTGCGCACTCGGCATAATTACAAGTACCGGCGTACCCTCTTCGATAAGCGCAATTGGTCCATGTTTTAACTCACCGGCGGCAAATCCTTCGGCATGCAGATAAGCCAACTCTTTTAATTTGAGCGCACCTTCAAGCGCCACGGGATATCCTACATGCCTACCGAGGAACAGAATTGATTGCGCTTCTTTGAATTCTTCAGCTAACTCTTTTACTCGCTCGGCTGTCTCTAGATAGCGTTCAATTTTTGTGGGTAGCTCCTCGAGTTCCGCCAAAATATCGCGTACTTCATCGACAAACTTAATGCCCCGTACCTGCGCGATGTAAAGCGCGACTAAATACGCTGCCACTATTTGGGTCAAAAAAGCTTTCGTGGATGCCACTGCGATTTCTGGCCCTGCTTGGGTGTAAATAACTCCATCAGATTCACGCGGAATCGAGGCGCCATGCGTATTGCAAATAGAAATTACCTTTGCTCGTTGCTCTTTAGCGTGGCGAAGAGCCATCAAAGTATCCATGGTCTCTCCGGACTGAGAGATTGCGATGACTAATGTGTTTCGAGTAATAATCGGATCGCGATATCGAAATTCTGAAGCTAGTTCAACTTCCACCGGTATTCGACCCCAATGTTCAATACCATGCCGCGCAATCATCCCTGCATGAAATGCCGATCCACAGCCAATGATGATGATTTTTTCAATATCACGTAGTTCATCATCGCTTATTCGAACTTCGTTAAGCGTCAACTGCCCTTTTCCATCAATTCTGCCAAGAAGGCAATCAGCAAGAGCTTTGGGCTGTTCCATAATCTCTTTCGCCATAAAGTGCGGAAAACCATTTTTTTCAGCGGCGCTGGCATCCCACGTTACTTCAAATTCGCGAGCGCTCTGCGGTTCACCATCAAAGTTAGTTATGGCATAACTTGTTGGAGTGAGGGTCACTACTTGGTTCTGTCCAATTTCTAAAGCCCGTTTAGTAAATGAAATAAAAGCTGCGACATCAGAAGCGAGGAAGTTCTGACCAGTTCCCAACCCGACCACCAAGGGAGAGTTGCGACGTGCACCTACCAGAACCTCCGGCGAATCAACGGCAATTGCGACCAATGAGAAATTGCCGCTCAATCTCTTGCATACCTGGGCCATCGCGCTACTTAATTTTTTGGTCTCTGCATATGCCACGCCGAGTAGGTGCGCTACCACCTCTGAATCAGTATCGGAGTGAAAAAAATGTCCACGCGCCTCTAGCTCTGACTTCAACACTTGATAGTTTTCAATAATTCCATTATGGATAAGCGCCACCTTCTCATCAGGATCAAGGTGTGGATGCGCATTTCGATCAATTGGTGAACCATGGGTCGCCCACCGAGTATGTCCAATTCCCAAATGACC
>RFXN01000056.1 GCA_009921625.1 Candidatus Fonsibacter lacus
TTGGGCACTTTGAAATGTCCAGCAATCAGTGGTTCGAAATATTGTTTCGCTGCGGGAATTCCCGTGATGGAGAGAGCCCCTTGAGTCGTGCCATGGTAAGCAATCGAGCGGGAAATGACTTTATGTTTAAGCGGTTTGCCAGTCATCTTGAAGTACTGCTTAATTAATTTGATAGCGCTCTCAACCGATTCGCCACCAGTTGCCGAGAAGAAGACGTGTAACTCTTCTCTGCCATGTCCAATCTGCACGGTGAAGAGTCCAGCAAGGCCATCAAAAATCTTTTTATCGCGATCATCCCAAATGTAAACACCCTCACCGCGAGTGATGATTGGAATAGCGCCACCTTGCTGGTAATTACCCATTCGCGAAAAGGCCAGCCAGAGATTCTGCTTCGCACGCTCTGACCAATTCTCGTGATGATCATCATCGTGATAAAGGATTACGTCGGCTTCACTTGTTGTTGCCATGAATTATGTTCCCCAGTTATATAGTTGTTTTTGTAGCTTGAGATAGACGAAGCTTTCGGTACTTCGTACTGTTGGTATTGATCTGATTCGTTGAAGTAATTCAAGAAGATGTTCATCATCATCGCAGATTGCTTCGACAAGGATGTCAAAGTTTCCTGCAGTAACAACCACATAATCCACTTCACGGTATTTGCCCAAGTGATCCGCGACGGTGGTGATATCGTCTTCTACGCGCACGCCAATCATCGCCATTCGAAATGATCCAACGGTTAGCGGATCAGTGACCGCAACAATCTGAATCACTCCAGAGTCAACGAGCTTCTGCACTCGCTGTCGAACTGCTGCCTCCGAAAGCCCGACCGCGGCGCCTATTGCTGCGTAAGGCTTGCGGCCATCGCCCTGTAGCTGCTCGATGATTGCCTTTGAGGCATCATCAAGGTGTACCGAGCGGTTCTTTTGACGCATGAGCCCCACCCTCTCATGCCTAGTGGGGCGCTCGCAACTGAATCCGAAGTTTTGCGAGGAAATTTCTACGATATTCGTAGATTTCTTGCCAAAAACTAGGCCAAATCGTAGATTTTCGCCCCGCCACTTGTAGCTCTGCTCTAGCCCTCCATTGCCGTGGCGCGTACGCTGACGGCCATGAAAACCCTCACCAATTTCATCAATGGCAAAAGCGTTCCCTCCGCTTCAGGAAAAACCCAAGATCTGATTAACCCCGCTACTGGCGAAGTCTTCGCCAAAGCGCCGGTCTCTAATCAAGCGGATGTCGATGCAGCAATGAATTCGGCTGCAGCAGCATTTGAAGAGTGGCGAGATTCAACTCCCGGTGAGCGACAGAGGGCAATTAATAAAATTGCAGATGCCATCGAAGCGCGTTCAGAGGAATTAATTGGAATTGAATCAGAGAACACTGGTAAACCGATTGCGGTCACGCGACAAGAAGAGATTGGTCCGATGCTTGATCAGATTCGCTTCTTCGCTGGCGCTGCTCGAAATCTAGAGGGTCGCTCTGCGGCAGAGTATGTAAAAGGACATACCTCATTTATCCGTCGTGAACCTATTGGCGTCTGCGCGCAAGTAACTCCATGGAACTACCCAATGATGATGGCCGTTTGGAAATGGGCGCCAGCAATTGCAGCGGGAAATACCGTTGTGCTTAAACCAAGCGATACCACTCCAGTCTCAACCTTATGGATGGCGGAGTTAATGCAGGAGTTTCTCCCTGCAGGCGTTATCAACGTAATTACTGGAGATCGCGATACGGGTCGCGCACTCGTTGATCATGAGATTCCGCAATTTGTTTCGATCACTGGCTCGGTTCGCGCAGGAATGGAAGTTGCCAAAGAGGCAGCTAAAGATTTAAAAAAGGTTCACTTAGAACTCGGTGGTAAAGCGCCAGTTGTAATTTTTGATGATGCCAACCTTGAAGCGGCGTGTGAATGGATTGCGGTCGCCGGTTATTTCAATGCGGGACAAGATTGCACTGCAGCAACGCGCGTTATCGTTGAGGCAAGCGCATATGACGATGTCGTAGCGCTACTCACCGAACAAGCAAAGAACAACATCAAAGTTGGTTCTCCAGATGAAGATGTATTGGTGGGCCCAGTTAATAACGCCAATCAACTTGCCCGGGTACAAGGCTTCTTAGACCGAACTCCAGCACATGCTCGAGTCACAGCGGGTGGAACTCAAATCAAGCGACCTGGCTATTTCTGGACGCCGACGGTGGTGGCAGATCTCAAGCAAGATGATGAAATGATTCAAAATGAAATCTTTGCTCCGGTCATCACAATCCAGAAATTCGCAGATGAGGCAGAGGCGGTCCGAATGGCGAATGGTGTGAAATATGGCCTCGCTTCAAGCGTCTGGACCAAGGACCATGGCCGTGCAATGCGAATGGCAAAAGCCTTTGATTTCGGCTGCGTCTGGATTAACACCCATATTCCGATGGTGGCGGAGATGCCTCATGGTGGTTTCAAGCACTCTGGATATGGAAAAGACTTGTCGAGCTATGGATTCGAGGATTACACCCGAATTAAGCATGTAATGACTAATCTACAGGCATAGTCGAAATACTTACTGCCGCCGCCAACTCTATATCTGAAGGAGCACGGAATGAATGAAAACCTTTCGCCAGAGACGCGAGCGCTGATCCGCGCACAACTTACTCGTCGTCGTTTCCTTGCTGGTGCAGGCGCTGTTGGCGCAACTGCAGTTCTTGCTGCATGTGGTGGTTCGAAAGAAGAAGCAGGAAGCGCAAGTGAGAGCGCCAGCGCCGATACATCAGGAACAGTCCGCTGGGCTAACTGGCCTGCATATTTAGATTTCGATGCAAAATCCAAAAAGTATCCATCCTTGGAAACATTTATTGCCGCCTCCGGAATTAATGTTGTCTATAAAGAAGATGTCAATGACAACGATGAGTTCTACGGAAAAGTCCAAGGGCAGTTAAAAATTGGAAAAGATATTGGATATGACATTGTCACATTGACTGACTGGATGGCAGGTCGATGGATTCGTTTAGGATATGCACAAGAATTCGATGAAGGTGCGATTCCAAATAAAGAGAATATTCTCCCCACTCTTGCAAATGTAGGTTTTGATCCTGGACGAAAGAGTTCTTTGACGTGGCAATCAGGTTTTGCCGGCTTTGGGTGGAACAAAGAGCTTGTCCCCGGCGGGATTAAGAGCATTGATCAATTATTCGATAAGAAATATAAGGGTCGAATTGAAGTGTTGAGCGAGATGCGCGACACGATGGGCATCATCATGCAATATCAGGGCGTTGATCCTTCGCAGCCATTTACTGAAGATCAATTTATGAATGCGATTGCTTTCCTCGAGAAGCAAGTCTCAGATGGCATGATTCGCCAAGTTAAAGGAAACGATTATCTTGAAGATTTGGTCAATGGCGATGCTGTGGCAGTGATTGGTTGGTCAGGTGACATCTTCTCTCTTGCCAATGAGAACGATGACAAGTTCGCCTTTGCAATCCCTGAATCTGGCGGAACGCTGTGGAGCGATAACACCATGATTCCAACAACGTCAAAGAATAAGAAAAATGCTGAGGCTGTTATCAACAACTATTACGACCCTGCAGTAGCTGCACAAGTTGCTGCATTCGTTAATTACATCTGTCCGGTAGTGGGCGCACAGGCAGAGATGGAGAAAATTGACCCAACTTTGGCTAAGAGCCCATTTATCTTCCCTGATGATGCAACGCTTGCCAAGGTAAAAGTCTTCCGTCCACTCTCACCAGAAGAAGAGACAACTTTTGGTGAAGCGTTCGCAGCTGCTTCCGGAAATTAGTTATGGTTGATGCCGCCGCTTCGGCAACGGGTGATTTACAACTCCGTAATATTCGGAAAGAATTTGGCGACTTCGTTGCAGTTGAAGATTTAACGCTTACCATCCCGAAAGGTTCATTCTTCGCGTTGCTAGGCCCTTCAGGGTGTGGCAAAACAACGACCTTAAGGATGATTGCCGGGTTGGAAGAACCAACCGCTGGATCTATTTCGATTGGTAATACCGACATTACTGATACCAAATCGTATCGCCGGCCGGTAAATACCGTCTTTCAAAACTATGCGCTTTTCCCGCACCTCACCATCTTTGAAAATGTGGCTTTTGGCCTTCGTCGCCGAGGAATTAAAGAGGTACAGGAAGCGGTAGCGAAAGTACTGGCGCTCGTTGAGTTGGCACATTTGAAAGACCGTAAACCAGCACAGCTATCGGGTGGGCAGCAACAGCGCATTGCTGTTGCGCGCGCAATAGTAAATCGCCCAGCGCTTCTGCTCCTTGATGAACCTCTTGGTGCGCTAGACCTTAAGTTGCGTCGCCAAATGCAAATTGAACTCAAGTGGATTCAAACTGAAGTTGGTATCACATTCGTGCACGTTACCCATGATCAAGAGGAAGCCATGACGATGGCCGACACCATTGCAGTTATGAATAAAGGTCGGATTGAGCAGATGGGTTCACCAGTTGACCTATATGAGAATCCAGAGACTGTCTTTGTTGCTAACTTCCTTGGTCAATCTAACTTAATCGAAGCCGCTGTGAGTTCTAATTCTGGCGCTGAAACTTCAGTGGATGTTCACGGAAATCGAATTCTTCTTCCCTCTTCGCGAAATAAAACATCAAAGAGTTCAGCACTTGTTGGTATTCGACCAGAGAAAATAAACATTCATTCCGCCGAAAGTGTCAGTGGGAAAAATGTACTTCACGGCGGAGTTGTCACAGATATTTCCTTTGTTGGAGTGAGCACTCAGTACCTCGTAGAGATGCCGTGGAAGCAAGAGCTTATGGTTTTTGAACAGAACGATGGCGGCGCACCAAATATTCGTAAAGGTGACCAAGTTTCCCTCTCCTGGGAGCCACATTTCACCTTTGCACTCGATAGCGAGAAGTAAATGGCGATTGCTCACGTTTCGCCAAGCACAACAGCGCACGGAAAACCTGAGCGTACTGGTCGGAAAATTCCTTATTTACTCTTACTGCCTGGACTTCTCTGGCTAACAGTTTTTTTTATTCTGCCACTGGTAAATCTCGCTGAAACTTCGACTAAGACCAGGGCGGTTTCTCAAGAGACCGGAGAATTTGTTCAAACTTGGCGCTTTGCCAATTACATCGACGCTTTTATCGAGTACCAGCCGCAATTCACGCGATCATTTATCTACGCATTTTTGGCCACGCTTTTAGCGCTAGCAATTTCCTACCCACTTGCTTATGCCATCGCATTTAGAGCTGGAAAGTATAAAAATATTTTATTGGTCTTAGTTATTGCGCCTTTCTTTACATCATTCCTGCTTCGAACAATTGCCTGGAAGCAGATTTTGGGTGCAGAAGGACCTGTGGTTTTTGTACTTCGCGCCCTACACATCATTGGGCCAGATACAACAATTACCGCAACGTCATTCGCTGTTGTGATGGGTATGACCTATAACTTTCTGCCATTTATGACGCTACCTATTTATGCAAGCTTGGATCGAATAGACCCTCGCCTATTGGAGGCATCTGGCGATCTCTACGCCAACGGTTTCACAACTTTTCGTAGAGTGACAGTGCCACTCTCTATGCCCGGAGTAGTTGCCGGCACCTTACTGACATTTATTCCCGCGGCAGGTGATTACGTCAACGCTGCGATTTTGGGTAACCCCACTACCAAAATGATTGGCAACGTGATTGACTCGCGATTCTTCCGAATTGTGGACTACCCAACGGCGGCGGCCCTGTCATTTACCTTAATGGCGGTAATTCTCATTCTGGTCACCGTTTACATTCGTCGTTCAGGAACGGATGAACTGGTATGAACGCGGTAACCAAGTGGTTCTCTCGTAACCTGATTCGTATTTATGCAGCGCTTGCATTTATCTATCTTTTTATTCCCGTGGCGTACACGATGGCATTTTCATTTAACGATGCCGGTAAACGTAATCTGATTTGGGTTGGTTTCACTTTGAAGAATTGGGCGAATCCCTGCGGTGCGCCCGAAGTATGCACTGCTCTCGGAAACTCACTAAAGATCGGTGCGATCTCTACATTGGTGGCAACCGTTTTAGGGACGATGATTGCATTCGCGCTTGGACGTTATAAGTTCGCTGGTCGAGGCGGTACCAATCTTCTTATTTTCTTACCCATGGCAACCCCTGAAATTGTTCTTGGCGCTTCGCTCTTAGCGATGTTTCTCAATCTCGGCATAAATCCAGGCTTTTGGCCAACGGTGATTGCGCACATCATGTTCTGTATCTCATTTGTGGTGGTGACGGTGAAAGCGCGAGTTGCTAGCCTTGATCCAAAACTTGAAGAAGCGGCGCGTGATTTATATGCAAATGAATTCGAAACTTTCCGAAGAGTAACTTTTCCTTTGGTCTTACCTGGCATTGCCGCAGCAGCGCTCCTTGCCTTCTCGCTTTCGTTTGATGACTTCATCATCACTAACTTCAACTCCGGAACGGTCTCGACATTTCCCAAATTTGTCTGGATCTCGTCAGCGCGTGGCGTTCCAGCTCAAGCAAACGTCATAGGTTCAGCGATGTTCCTCATCGCGTTGGCGATAGTTATCGCCGCGCAAGTAGTTGGTCGTGCAAAAGCGAAGAGAAGCCGATAGGCTTAGCGCAAGCCATTACGAAGAACTAACGGAAAGTACGTTGGGGTAATGGGGTAGGACTCCGGAGGACCCGGGCCCGCT
>RFXN01000057.1 GCA_009921625.1 Candidatus Fonsibacter lacus
AGATGTTTTTCAATTAACTCTGCTGCTTCGTCATAAATCATTGGATCAATAGAAGAATGTAGCGATTCATTTATAACGTTCTTTGTTTGCTCAACGTTCCATCCGGTAACCATTGAAGTAAGGGTCTGGCGCATTTTCTCCATCTGCGCATGATTTGCACCTGAGTTTGAGAAGAAGAATTGATTGACAAAATTACGCAACATTTTTTTGCGCGAAATTAATCCTGCCTCATTGAATGGTTTTGTAAAAGCTAGAAGTGAGGAGCGGGAAATAATAGTTTTATCCAGATCGAAGAATGCCGCGCTCTTGCTCACCTAATGAAGCGTAACGATTACCGACAGGTATGCCTACTTAAAGATTTCCTCGCCCCGAATCCTCAATGCTGCGCTCTGAAAAATAAACTGCCCATAATCCCCCCGTGCCCCACCTTCGATCCCCACGAGTGTGGGGCACATTCTCCGCCGCAGGCGGAGTAGGTAGCACGACTCTTACGCTTCACCTAGCTCGAATAGCGGGATCCTTGGGTTATCGAACTTTAGTTATAGAGACTGATCTGCGGGCGCCGATACGTGAGATTCTTGGGAGCTCATCGCCTTATTGGGAAGAATATCGATTAGGTGCAGCTCCAATTAAATCTGAAGCGCTACCTCAATCTCTTCCATATGGCTTCTCACTCTTAACCAGAAGAAGCAGCGGCGAGATCTCAGAAGAGCTCTTTACAGAAATTTGCACCGCAGCAGGAAACTTTTACGATCTCGTACTTCTAGATAATCCGAATTTTAAAAATCCTAAAATGAAAAGCTTACTCATAGTCGAAAACAATTTAACTTCACTGATTGGTTTGAATGCTCTTGCATTAGTAATAAAACCAAGAATTGTTGTGATCAATAAATATTCTTCTAAATCAAAGAAAAAATCAGGTATAACCGGATTTGTCAGTGATTCAAAAATCTTTAGCGCCCCTAAATCTCAGGATTTTGGTCTTGCTTTGAAATTTGGAGTGCTTCGAAAGCTATCACTCCACAATGAACAAAAGGTCGCTAAAATCGTTCGAGAAATTGTTAATTTATGAAAGAAGAAATTCTTGATGAGATTCGAAATCAAGTGGTAACAGAATTAATCAAGAAGCGACCGTGGATCTCGGAAATAGATTTTCAATCAGAATCGCAATCTTTTCGAGATCTATCTTCCGGATTAGGGCCTTTCACCGAATTACTTGAGCGCGCAAATTGCACCGATTTATTTATCAACGCAAATGATGGGGTGTGGATTAAAGAAGGTGCAGGGCTCAAAAAGCTTGATTATTTGATTAATGAAGAGTTGCTCATTAATTTTATCCGCTTGCAAGCTTTGCGCGTTGGAAAACATTTTGATCAAGCGCATCCAGCGATAGATCTGGAGCTGTCTGAAGGTATCCGACTACATGCCTTGTTTCCGCCACTGGTGGAGCATGGCGTACATGTTTCGATACGAGTCAACCAAAAGCAAGCTCATCCTAATTGTAATGATTTTTATGGAGAAGTTTTAACGTTAATAATTGAAAGTAAAAGAAATTTCTTAATTTCTGGTGGTACCGGAAGTGGTAAGACCACTTTTCTCTCGCATCTGATTGAAAAAATACCCGAAGAACAAAGAATATTGGTAATCGAAGATACTCGGGAAATTCTGGCGAAGCATAGCCATATGTTACGGTTGCAATCTCGAGGAAGTAATAGCGAGGGACTTGGCGCCTATTCAGCTCGTGAACTCATTAGACAAGCGCTTCGAATGCGGCCGGATCGTATCTATCTAGGCGAAGTTCGTGGTTCCGATGTCTTAGATTTACTTTTAGCGTTAAATACTGGCCATGAGGGTAGTGGGGGAACAATTCATGCTAATTCCCCTCGCGATGTGCCAAACCGTGTCGCTGCACTAGCGATGACAATCGGTATACCTCGAGAGGGCGCTTTAGCGTTATTTGCCAGTTCGATTAATCTCATAATTCATCTAGATGGAAAGCGTGACGGAAATCGAATTTCTTCAATTTCCCGAGTAGTTGCTCGAGAAAAATCTGTTTTTGTTGAAGAAATTTTATCTGTAGATGAGGATTTTTCTCTCGAAAATCTTTTAGCTCTCAAGAAGGCCTTGATTTTATGATCTTGACTTGGTTGCTTCCGGAGAATTTATCTCGACCTATCAATAAGAATGTATTTCACAGAAGATTGCAGTTTTTGGAATCAGTAATTGATGATTTAGAAAATGGCCAATCTGTTTATGAGAGTTTTGAGAAAAATTGGTACCCAGGATTATCACAAACAGCTATTGAGAAGTTTTTTTACCTATCTTTCTCACAAGGTTTAGTTATATTACCCGCGCTACGCGAATTCTTAAAGGAATGTCAATTCCAGATTGATCGTGAACGTGCAATAGATATCGAGATTGCTCCTATCCGTGCCACGTTAAAACTTCTTACTTACTTTCCCGGGATAATTTTGATCGGTGCAGCGTTTTCGAATGTTATGCCTTTAAACAAAACCTTGATAAATCCTATCCCGATAGCAATGATACTTGGGTCTATTGCACTTCAAATTATTGGACGACGATGGTCTGAGAGCATCATTTCTCATGTTAAAGATTAGTGCGGGGCTCTCTAAGGATCGGCTCCTCTCCGCAGTCGGGGCTATCACTCCCATGCTCTTTTTCGGTTGGTGGTGGCTGATATTGAGCCCTATGGGCTATTGGTTGTTTCGAAGAATTCTTAGGCTCCTACCAACTAAATTGAGCATTACTGAAGCGAAGGCGCGCGAAGCGGAAGGTTTACTTTTTTTATCCGCGCTGAGCGGCTCTCTCAAAGCAGGCTTACCGCTCTTAGCTGCTCTCTCGAGCGTTTCGGGGTTACTTTGCACTTCTTTAAAAAGTGATGTCGAGCGGGTCTATTCTCTCTTGCTCTTGGGCGCTGATCCTAAACAGGCGTGGGCAACGCTTAGAAGCGATATTCATCTTGGTTTATGTGCGCGCTCAATAGCACAAGCGCAAGTGGATGGGCGCTCAGTAGCGTTGGTGATTGGACGAGTTGTTCAAGAGTCGTATGAAAAATCCATGGCGCTCTCTAAGGAGCGGGTTAAGTCACTCTCTGTGAAGTTGGCGCTCCCTGTGGGCGCTTGTTTTCTACCCAGTTTTCTCATCGGTGGTATCGGACCTGTTATTTACTCTTTTTTTAGCTCTCTGAAAATTTTTTAACAGTTTGAAATTTTCCCCATTTTTTATAACAGAAATTCTTAGGAAATTCAGGTACGCCAGTATTTAGTCGCTTATTACATAGTAAGCAATAATATAAAAGGAGCGTTAAATGTTGAAAAGAATGACTCTGGTTGCAAAAAAAATATATTCAGCTCAGAAATCTGGAGAATTAGGAATTGCAACCGCAGAATACGCAGTGACTACTGTCGCTGCATGTGGTTTTGCGGGCGTTTTATACAAACTTCTCTCTTCAGAGAGCATTGCCCAGTTAATTGGTGATCTCCTGCGCCGAGCGCTTTCGACCTTCCTTCTCTAAAGTCCAAATCCATCACATTTTTCTTTAACGTTGAGTTATATGAAAAATAATCAAGGCGGAACAGCCACGGCTGAATTAGTTGTTGCGCTTCCAATCGTCATCACCGTTTTACTACTGGGAGTTAATTTCTTTGGCTCTGTGATTCAAAAAGAACGACTTCGATATATTGCTGAGGGCGTTGTGCAGGCAGTGATGCGGGAAGAGCGTGAAGAAGATATTGCTCGAGAGATGGATCGCTCACTCCCGGGCGCTTCGTACCTGGTTACTCGAAATGAATCTGACGGAACGTTTCGAGTAACGGTGCGCTATAAATCGGCGAGCGCCAGTGTGACTGGATTTCAATGACGCCACTAGCGTGGAAGGCGGCTCGGTTAAACTCAAATGGAGCACACACGGTAAATGAGCGCGGGGGCGCAACGATTTTTGCTCTTCTCTTCGCCTTTCTATTAATAGGTGTGAGCGCACTCGCTGCCTTTGAAATGGGAGAAATTGGGGCGCGGCGCGCCGAGACCCGAAAAATTGAGGCGCTGGGCCTGGCTGTAATGGAGCGGGCTGGGGGAGGTGGCGCCCTTGCCTGCCAGCTGGCTGAAGGTAGATTCGATATTTCCTGTGTATTTGGCGGGGAAGAGATAGCTCTCTACCCAAAATGGAGCAAAGGCTCTTGGGCGATCCGAGTCGGCTGGCGAGCCCAGGAAAAGGGAATTTGGTAGCCAATGGTGCGTTTATTGCGAAACTGATTCCAATCTCTCCCGCCTCTCACCTTACACTCGTCCTAGAAACGTTTCTGTCCGCCTACTCCGCTGATGCCCTAGACGTGGCAAAACGCTGGAGTAAATAGGAGTAATTAGGAGTATCTATGACTTCCACTGTCGCCACTGTCCAGGTGGCCGGCTCAAATCTGACCCTCGCCTACGCCGTTCTCGCCATCGCGATTGCAGCTTTAGCGGTTGCCTTCGGGCTTCGCGCTCGAGTCCTTGCAGCCAGCGAGGGAACCGAGAAGATGAAGGAGATTGCAGCTGCGGTTCAGGAGGGCGCCGCTGCATATCTTGCGCGTCAATTTCGCACACTTTCAATTTTCGTAGGAATCGTCTTCTTCCTGCTTCTTGCGCTACCAGGTGATGGCGAAGTTCGAATCGGACGTTCGCTCTTCTTCCTCGTCGGCGCAGCATTCTCTGCATTTGTTGGCTACCAAGGAATGTGGCTTGCAGTGCGCGCAAATGTTCGCGTTGCTGAGGCAGCTCGTGCCGGAAGCTCTGAGCGTTCAGTACAAATTGCATTCCGTACTGGTGGCGTTGTGGGAATGTTGACCGTTGGTCTTGGACTTGCAGGAGCAGCCCTTGTTGTTGTGATCTACAAAGCTGATGCGCCAGCCGTTCTTGAAGGTTTTGGTTTTGGTGCGGCGATGCTGGCGATGTTTATGCGTGTGGGTGGAGGTATCTTCACTAAGGCAGCAGATGTGGGAGCAGATCTCGTAGGAAAAGTTGAACAAGGTATTCCAGAAGATGATCCACGTAACGCTGCAACAATTGCAGATAACGTTGGCGACAACGTTGGTGACTGTGCTGGCATGGCAGCAGATCTCTTCGAGTCTTATGCAGTGACTCTCGTCGCTGCACTAATTCTGGGTCGCGCCGGCTTTGGTGATAGTGGATTAATTTTCCCTCTCATCGTTCCTGCTATCGGTGTGCTAACTGCCGTACTTGGAATCTTCCTTACTCGACTCCGTCCAACTGATAAGAATGCAATGAGCGCGATTAATCGTTCATTCTTCATGTCAGCAATTGTGAGCGCGATTCTTGTTGCTTTCGCAACGTTTATTTATCTACCGAGTAGCTACTCGCAATTTGCAAATGTTTCTGAAGAGATTGCCGGAGCGAGTGGTAGCCCACGAACGCTCGCATTAGGCGCAGTCCTCATCGGAATTATTCTTGCTACTGCAATTCAAGTTCTCACCGGTTTCTTCACCGAAGTTGGTCGCCGTCCAGTAAACGATGTCGCTGCTTCATCGCAAACCGGTGCCGCAACGGTAATTCTTGCTGGCATCTCGGTCGGCTTTGAATCTGCTGTTTATTCAGCGCTTCTCATCGCCGCTGGTGTATTTGGCGCTTATTTATTGGGTAATGGCATCGTCATACTCTCACTCCTTGCTGTTGCGCTCGCCGGTTGTGGTCTATTAACAACTGTTGGTGTAATTGTGGCAATGGATACCTTTGGTCCTATCTCTGATAACGCTCAAGGCATCGCTGAGATGTCAGGAGATGTGCATGGTGAAGGCGCAAAGATTCTTACCTCACTCGATGCAGTGGGAAACACAACAAAGGCAATTACAAAAGGCATTGCAATCGCTACCGCTGTTCTTGCAGCAACAGCGCTCTTTGGTTCCTTTACTGACGCAATTAAGAGTGCAGTTGTCGAGAGTGGAAAGAACTGCGGCAGTCGTCTTCCTCTTCTCTGGCCTTGCAGTCAATGCTGTTTCACGCGCGGCTGGCGCAGTGGTGATGGAAGTTCGTAATCAGTTCAAACTTCACCCTGGAATTATGAATGGCACAGAGAAGCCTGAGTATGGTCGCGTCGTTGATATCTGTACTCGTGATTCCCTCCGTGAGCTGGCAACCCCAGGACTTCTTGCCGTTCTAGCGCCAATCTCCGTTGGATTTGGACTTGGTGTAGGTGCGCTCGGTGCATATCTTGCGGGAGCAATTGGAACTGGAACGCTGATGGCGGTATTCCTTGCTAACTCTGGTGGCGCCTGGGATAACGCGAAGAAGATGGTCGAAGATGGTGTTTATGGTGGTAAAGGTTCTCCGGCGCACGCTGCAACCGTTATTGGCGATACCGTCGGTGATCCATTTAAAGATACCGCTGGCCCTGCAATCAACCCTCTCATCAAGGTTATGAACTTGGTAGCTCTTTTAGTAACGCCAGCAATTGTCTCGCTAACGCTCGCTGAAAATAGCACTGCACGAGTTGGCATCTCTTTGCTTGCTCTTGCTGTGATTATTTAT
>RFXN01000058.1 GCA_009921625.1 Candidatus Fonsibacter lacus
AATTTAAAAACTTTGGAGATAAACCCAGAATCTTTCGCCGCGCTAGCCCCGCTAGTTCCGGCTTCCATTCCGCTCATCGCTGAATCGGGAATAAGCAATAGCGCAGAAGTTGGCGCCTTAAGCGCACGCGGCGCGAGCGGAATTTTGGTGGGGGAGGCGCTGGTAAAAGATGGCAATCCAGCGGCAACCATTGAGGAATTTCTAAATCGCGCAGAGCGAGAGAGAGTCCGTAGGCTATAGCCATGACGGTCACCCTCGACACCGGACTCTTTGGGCCATATGGCGGACGATATGTGCCAGAGGCTCTCATCGCAGCGCTGGATGAGTTAGCCCAAATGCATGCATCAATTAAGGATGACCCGCTCTTTGCCGCTGAACTTGATCACCTTCATAAAACATATTCCGGACGACCAAGTATTCTCACGCAGGCGCATCGCTTTGCTGAACACTGTGGCGGGGCGAGAGTACTACTGAAACGAGAAGACCTTAATCACACTGGTTCCCACAAGATTAATAACGTCTTAGGTCAGGCGCTTTTAACAAAACGGATGGGAAAGAAGCGAGTCATCGCGGAGACTGGCGCCGGACAACATGGTGTGGCATCGGCAACAGCAGCTGCCCTTCTTGGCCTTGAGTGCGTTGTCTATATGGGCGAGGAAGATATAGAGCGCCAAGCACTCAATGTGACCCGAATGCGATTGCTGGGAGCAACAGTTGTTCCCGTCACCGCCGGTTCGCGAACTCTAAAAGATGCCATCAACGAGGCGATGCGCGATTGGGTAACTAATGTTGAAACGACCCATTACATATTAGGAACTGTTGCTGGACCTCATCCCTTCCCAGTTATGGTTCGAGATTTTCATCGCATCATCGGTGATGAAGCGCGCGTTCAAGTGCTGGAACTTACTGGTGCGCTACCAACAGCGGTTCTGGCATGTGTTGGTGGAGGCTCCAATGCGATTGGGATTTTTTATCCCTTCATTAGCGATGAAGGGGTCCGACTTATTGGTCTTGAAGCAGGTGGAGATGGTTTAGAGACCGGTCGCCATGCATCAGCAATTTCTGGTGGCCGCCCAGGAGTGCTGCATGGTGCGCGCTCGTACATGTTGCAAGATGAAGATGGCCAAACGATCGAATCACACTCGATCTCTGCAGGCCTTGACTATCCCGGGGTTGGTCCAGAGCATGCTCACTTACATGACATTGGTCGCGCCGAGTATTGGCCCATTACAGATAGCGAAGCGATGGAGGCTTTCTCTCTACTCTGTCGAACCGAAGGCATCATCCCCGCAATCGAGACAGCGCATGCTCTGGCCGGCGCGATGAAATTAGGAAAAGAACTTGGGCCAGATGCAGTGCTGCTCATTAATCTCAGCGGTCGCGGGGATAAAGATGTTCAAACCGCTGCTGAATATTTTGGCATGGTATGAGCACGCAGTTGGTGAAAACTCCGCTAGAGGAGGTACTGCTTCGTGCACGCGCTGAAAACCGCGCTGCGCTCATTGGTTACATTCCCGCAGGTTTTCCGACTCTTGAAGGATGCAAGGCGGCAATAGATGTTTTAGTGGCAGCAGGTTTTGATGCAATCGAAATTGGTTATCCATACAGCGACCCCGTCATGGATGGTCCCGTAATTCAAGAGGCGGCAGATATTTCACTTCGTAACGGCGTGAAGGCAAAAGATGTTCTCTCGATGTTGGCGCACACCACAGAAAAAGGTGCAGCGGGATTGGTCATGACATATTGGAACCCGATTGAACAATTTGGCTCTGATAATTTTGCGCAGGCTATTGCCTCCGCCGGTGGATCTGGAGTAATCACCCCGGATCTCTCTTTTGAACAAGCGCGACCGTGGAAAGAGAGCGCTACCAAGGCGGGAATCAACACCATATTTGTCGTGGCGCCAAGTACAACAGATGAGCGTTTGGAAAAGGTAACGGGAATAACTTCAGGTTTTGTCTATGCAGCGAGCCTGATGGGGGTAACGGGCACGAGGAGCGCAATTTCGAACTCTGCTGAAGAGTTGGTAAAGCGCGTACGGAAGGTCTCTGATTTGCCGATAGCAGTGGGGCTTGGTGTGTCAACACCCGAGCAGGCGTGCGAAGTTGCGAAATATGCTGATGGTGTAATCATCGGTAGCGCACTTATCAAAGAATTGCTCGGAATAGAGTTGAACGAGGGATTGGCCGGATTAAAGATTTTGGCTCAATCGTTAGCGAACGCAGTCAAGGTATCCCGATGAACGAAACAAAAGAAAATCTTTTGCCGTGGATTGGAGTAGTGGCGCGCCTAGCGCTTGGCGGAGTCCTCCTCGTTGCTGGTGCAATCAAAATTCCATACCCATATAAAGCCGCTGCAGCAATGCGGGCCTATGAACTACTTCCTAACTCATTTGCATCATTCTTTGGATATATCCTGCCCTGGTTCGAAGTTGGCCTTGGTTTGCTCTTGATACTTGGAGTTGCGACTCGACTTTCCGCTTTACTTTGCGGACTGTTAATGCTTCTTTTTATTGGGGCAATTAGCTCTGCATGGGCTCGGGGCTTGACAATTGATTGCGGTTGCTTTGGGGGCGGCGGCCAGGTAGCGGCAGGTGAGACGAGATATCTCCAAGAGATTATTCGAGATATTGCCCTTGCGGTTACTGCTCTCTATTTATATTTTCAACCCCACTCACGTTTTGCATTGGATAATCGGGGGAAGTAGGCTGTAAAGATGGCATCAAAAAACCGTGGACCACAGCGTGGTGGCCGTAATAACGAACCAGATCCTGTCACCCGGTGGATCGTTATTGGAATGGTCTCACTCGTGGTCATCATTGGTGGAATTTTCACTGTGGTCAGCAATAGGAGCGCATCAAATGTCACGCTACCACCAGGGGCGAGTAAAGAAGATGGGTACGGCATCGTCTTTAATGCTGACAAGAAACCACAGATTGATATATGGGAAGATTTTCAATGCCCAAGCTGTAAACGGTTTGAAACCGCCAATGGCGCAAAAGTTCTCTCAGTCGCCAAAGAAGGCAAGGCAAAAGTGGTCTTTCACACCCTCTCATTCCTCGGAGATGAATCTGTAGTCGCTGGAATGGGTGGCGGTTGCGCAGCCGAACAAGGAAAGTTTTTGGAATATAAAAGCTTTATGTACGCTAATCAGCAAGAAGAACACTCGGGTACCTGGACTAAGCCATATGTCATTTCCATGGCTGCTTCCGCCGGGCTCGATGAAACAAAATTTGCTGCCTGTCTAAATAAAGATAGGTATCGCAAGTGGTTAACAAACGTTGCTGCTGCAGGTAGTGATGCGAATATCAATGGGACTCCAACGATAGTTATTGATGGCAACGTAATCGAAAGTGATCAGCAAGGGATAAATTACTACACTGCCGATGGATTTAACGCGCAGCTTGCAAAGTACGGAATCAAGTAACGTACTGATGGAGTGGGCGTATCTCCCTTCGCCTTCTGTTAGCGTAATTCCTATCGGACCACTAAAGGTTCATTTTTACGCGCTATGCATCATTATCGGCATCATTGTTGCGGTGCGCTGGGGCGAGAAGCGTTTTATCGCACGCGGCGGAGCACCTGGGATTGTTACCGATGTTGCGTATTGGGCTGTTCCTGCTGGAATTATTGGTGGGCGCCTCTATCATTTGGCTACATCGTGGAATAGCGAGCGAACCTTTTTCGATGCCATTGCTATTTGGCGAGGTGGTTTAGGAATTTGGGGAGCGATTTCTTTGGGCGCACTTGGCGCATATCTACGCTATCGCCGCATCCAAAGATTGAGCCCACAGCAAGCGAATGAGGATGGCGCCGCAACGCTTCCTTCTTTTGCAGTATTTATTGATTCACTTGCGCCAGGAATTGTTCTCGCTCAAGCGCTTGGGCGTTGGGGAAATTGGTTTAACATCGAATTGTTTGGCCGCCCGACAAATCTCCCATGGGCCTTAGAAGTTCCATTGCAATATCGACCTGCAGGATATTCACAGTCGCCATATTTTCACCCAACTTTTCTCTATGAATCCATCTGGTGTTTACTTGTTGCAGCGCTCTGTGTATATCTATCACGGACCTCACGGCCCCAAGTACTTGCACATGGTGGAACTTTCGCGCTTTATGTCGCGACATACTCACTCGGTCGTTTTGGTATCGAAACACTGCGCATCGATGCCAGCGAAAAATTGTTCGGTCTCCGTTTTAATATTTGGGTCAGCCTCCTGGTATTCCTGGTGGCTACTTTCGCGACCGCTCATAGCTGGCATAAGAAGAACGTGGAGAATCGACAACCTCCCGCGCACTCTTAGTAGGCAATGTCGGCAATTTCCCTCCAGCGCGCTAACCTTCTGCCCATGTCCCTTGAAGAGGTCTATCAACGAAACTTAGAGCATCGAGCGCATCGCTCGGGGTGGCTTCGCGCCGCGGTTTTAGGCGTCAATGATGGATTGGTCTCTAATGCGAGCTTGATGCTCGGCTTTGTGGCTGCGCAAACCGGCCGCGCCACAGTCATCACCGCAGGCCTTGCAGGTATCGCAGCGGGTGCGCTCTCCATGGCGGTTGGTGAATATGTGTCGGTGAGCTCTCAGAGCGATATTGAAAATGCCGATCGGGAGATTGAGCGTGAACATTTGGAGTTAGACCCCCAAGGTGAACTCCGAGAATTAGCGAAAATTTACGAAGAGCGAGGGGTTCCTGAAAAGCTCGCGCTCGAGGTTGCCCAGGCGATGCATGATCACAACGCCCTCGAGGCTCATCTTCGCGATGAGCTTGGCCAACATGACCTCACCAAAGCGCGCCCCATTCAGGCGGCGATCGCCTCAGCTGCCGCATTTACCGCGGGCGGCTTGATTCCGATGATCGGCGTTTTTATCCCGACGATTATCAATAGGGGGGTAAGTATCGTCGCCGTTACTATCCTTGGCCTTGCCCTTGCTGGAGTTATCGGCGCGATGATTTCAGGTACAAAACCCTTGCCGCCCACTATCCGAATCCTATTTGGCGGATCACTGGCGATGGCCGTCACTTCCGGTATCGGCGCCCTGGTTCACATCAGCGGCCTCTAATCGCTACTATTCTCCTGCTGGGCCAACGTCGTCCCAAAGTAATCAGTTACCAGGTATAGAAGAGAAATCAGTGAGCGTCTGTGAGAGCTCTCTGACATCTCGTTTCTGGCTGAAGAGTTTGGGGGATGAGTATGGCCATTCATCATTTTTCTGCGGTTCCAGTTGCACAAGGTCTCTACGACCCTAAATTAGAGAAAGACGCTTGTGGCGTTGCCATGGTTGCCACCCTGACTGGCCAAGCTCGACACGAAATCGTCGCATTGGGATTAACAGCGCTTCGAAATATGGAACATCGTGGTGCATCAGGCGCTGAGCCAGATAGCGGTGATGGCGCCGGCATTTTGATACGTATTCCCGATCGCTTCTTCAGAGAGGTTCTACCTTTCCCGCTCCCTGAATCGGGAAGTTATGGCGTTGGTATTACCTTTTTGCCAGCGAATGAAGAAAAAGCGGCAGCGGTTGTCAAAGACCTCTCTGCGCTCGCCGATGAAGAGGGCTTAAGCATTCTTGGATGGCGAGAGCTTCCAATTAACTCCTCATCGCTTGGCGCGACCGCAAAATCAGTAATGCCAACCTTCAAACAAATTTTTCTTTCCGGAGCAAAACAAGAGAGTGGATTGATTCTTGATCGACTTCTCTTCTGCTTCCGTAAACGAGCAGAACATTCACAAGAAATTTATTTTCCATCTCTCTCAACACAAACATTGGTCTACAAAGGAATGCTTACCACTGGTCAATTAGAAGAGTTCTTTCCAGAGCTCTCCGATAAACGTGTTGAATCTCCGCTTGCATTAGTCCACTCTCGCTTCTCTACAAATACATTCCCTTCCTGGCCGCTTGCCCACCCATATCGTTACATTGCACATAACGGCGAAATCAATACAGTTAAGGGCAATCGAAATTGGATGCGCGCTCGAGAAGCGCTCCTTGATAGCGCCCTAATTCCAGGAAATATCAAACGAATCTTCCCGATTGTTTCAGAGGGAGGAAGTGATTCAGCCTCCTTTGATGAAGTCCTTGAATTGCTCTATTTAGGTGGGAGATCACTGCCACATGCGATGTTGATGATGATTCCTGAAGCGTGGGAGAACAACTCCACGATGGATAAATCGCGCCGAGATTTCTATGCCTTCCATTCATCATTGATAGAGCCATGGGATGGGCCAGCTTGCGTGACCTTCACTGATGGCCATCAAGTCGGGGCAGTCCTAGATCGCAATGGCCTTCGACCATCTCGCTTCTGGGTAACTGATGAAGGATTAGTAGTTCTCGCAAGCGAAGTAGGAGTGCTCGACATTCC
>RFXN01000059.1 GCA_009921625.1 Candidatus Fonsibacter lacus
GCCAACTCTTCCTTTACTCGGGTAATAAGACGGCCACCGGTACCTTTGCCGATAAGGCAGGTTTCACCAATGGCTCGTTAAGCGTTATGAAGATCGCCGATGCGATTGATGATATTGAAACTCGCGCAAAATACGGTAAAGGGAAAACTGCGGCGGTGAGCTTCGTGGAGATTCCATGGAATTCCTCCGGAGAGATGCTCAATATCGCAGCTCGACTCAAAGGAACCTCACTTGCCCGTATCGAAGATGGCACCTTTGATCCAACCAATCAGAATGTTTATTGGTTTGTCACGACGGAGTCTGCAGGCAACGCTGCTGCAACAACCCCAGATGCGGCGGGCAATAAGCGAGATGGCGGTGGAGTGTGGAAGTTGACCTTCAAAGATGTGGCAAGCCCAGAGCTTGGTGCAACTCTTGAACTTATTCTCGATGGCTCTGAGGCTATCAAGCTCAACAAGCCAGATAATCTTGAGTTCGATTCAACGGGGCGCTACTTGATGATTCAAGAAGATCCCGGCTCAAATGACGCCATCTCAAGAGTGATTGCTTACGACACCGTAGAGAAAAAGGCGGCGACAGTGGCTCAATTCGATGCGAAGTACTTCGACCCGAAGAACACCGCTACCTTCATGACCAGCGATGAGGAAACATCGGGAATCATTCGCGCGACCGGCGCAGTGCCTGGCGAGAGCTTCTTCTTTAACTCTCAGGTTCACCCGATGCCGGTGACTCTCCCGCTCTCGGATGAGAAATTCGCAGCAGAGGTCGTAAAGATGCGTCCTGATATCACCTTCAAGTCCGATGCCGAAAAGGTAACGTACAAAGAAGATGTGATCGAGGGAGGCCAGCTTTACATCCTCACAATCACCGACTGGACCAAGTTAACCTGGATCTAATTCCTGAGTAGGACAAGTCCATTGAAGAGGGGCGAGGCAACTCGCCCCTCTTTCTCATTCTCGGTTGACGTGGGGCAAGAGAGGCGGGCGAGAGTCACCCAACCGTGAGCAGCAGATAAATTAACCCGAAGTTCACCTCAAGAACTCTTCGCAGATGGCTATCTAGGGTTAGGTGGCGTCGTGGCCACAGAGACTTTGACGGAAGCACATCAGATTGAAATCGTCACTAAAAGGCGCTTATCCGATAAAATTTTTCGGGCAATCTTAATTTTCGGTGGCACTACCTCATTCTTTGTTCTCCTAGCAATTTTCGTCTATCTCGTGCAGCGGAGCATGCCGGTCCTGCGCGAGTTTGGGCTGGGCTTTGCGACAAATTCAATTTGGTACTCGGGCGATGGCTTTCCCGCTTCACAAGGCTCTTCCGATCCTGCAAATTTTGGCCTCTTTCCAATGGCCTATGGAACGCTGCTCGTAGCGCTCATCGCAATGGTCATCGCCGTTCCCATCTCTGTGATTCTTGCCCTAGGAATTTCGTATTACATGCCAAAGCGTTTAGCTGGCGCAGTGACCTTCATCGTGGATTTGGCAGCGTCGATTCCATCTGTGGTCTTTGGTCTCTGGGGATTATTTATCCTCGTTCCACATGCGCGTTACTGGGCCGCACTCCTTAATCGGTATTTAGATTGGTTGCCACTGTTTAACGTGACATTTCCCTCTTTCGACCAATCACCTTTTGTTGCCGGTTTAGTCCTTGCGCTGATGATTACGCCAATCGTCACCTCTATCTCTCGAGAAATCTTCTCGCAAACGCCACTGGAGTTGATTCAAGGGGCGTATGCGCTAGGCGCCACGAGAGCGGCAATGATTCGTAACATCGTGCTCCCATTTGGCCGTGGTGGCGTGGTCGGTGGTGCGATGCTTGGCTTGGGTCGCGCCATGGGAGAGACGGTCGCGGTATTCTTCGTCCTCCAACTCTTCTATGATCAAACGAATTGGTTTCGAATTCTTGAGAGCCAAGGTGGCAATGTCGCCTCGCTCATCGTCGCCCGTTATGGTGAAGCGACAGAGTTTGAACTAGCGGGGCTATTCGGAGCGGGTTTAATTCTCTTTATTCTCACTCTGGCCGCGAACTTTATCGCCTCATCTATCATCACGAGAACAACTGCAAAGAAAAAGGTAAAGAAGTAAATATGAGCGACCTAGTGGCTATCGACAGGCCGTGGCGAAAGCAGAGCTCTCGGCGAATTCTCACTGCGATCGCCCCGGCGCTCATCCCAATAGTGGCCGCATCGATTTTAGTGAAAACGACAGGATTTGATGGCCGTTTGGGTTTTGTTTTTCTATGGTTAGTTGTCTCTCTGATGACTCTACTTTTATGGCCAATAGCGATTCGCAAACCTGCTACGCGAGGCGATTTATTTATGCAAACGTCGGTAATTTTCGCTGGTGGTATTTTTCTTGGCGCAATTACCTGGCTTTTACAGAGCGTGTTAGTCCCAGGATTTCGAGCTTTTCGCTTCTCGCTTCTCGTGCATGATTCGGCAATCGTTGGCGTGGATACGCCCCTTGATCAAGGGGGATTGCTCCACGCGATTCTCGGCTCGTTGATAATCGTCGGTGTCGCAACTTTGATCTGTGTGCCTTTTGGAATTCTTGCAGCGCTATACATCACAGAAGTTCGGGGAAAACTCGTTCCCTATACCCGATTCTTTATTCAAGCGATGAGCGGTGTTCCATCGATTGTCGCGGGCTTATTCATTTATGCTGCGCTCATTGTCAGTCAGGTACTTCCCTTTACAGGCCTTACCGGATCCCTCGCATTGGCGATTTTGATGTTACCCACCGTTGCTCGTACCGCAGAAGAGGTCATTCGCTTAGTGCCAGATGAATTGCGCTATGCGGCGCTCGCATTGGGCGGCACGCAGATGCGAACAGTTCTCCAAGTCGTTATCCCCTCTGCGAGAAATGGATTAATCACCGCGACAATTCTGGGAATTGCCCGAGTTGCGGGAGAGACTGCACCTCTCTTGCTCACAGCCTTTGGCTCGAATACAACAAACCTCAATCCGTTTCATGGAACGATGGCAACCTTGCCGTGGTACATCTTCACGCAGATGACATTAGGCACCGAGAACGATGTTGCGCGCGCATGGGTGGCTGCCATGGTCCTCATGTTTATCGTGGCGCTCTTCTTCGTTTTGGCCCGAACCTTGGGCAGGTCCAAAACCGCCCGCCGTTAGGGCAGTGGCGTTTACACTAAATATTCACCTTGCATTCACTCTAACCTCACCTAAAGAGAGGGTGTCGTTTGCCACCAAAACCTAGGGTGGGCCCGTAATGAAGTCAACGAAAGGACATTCGATGCGTTTGCGTCAGACCCTCATCACTATCACTGCGGCTATGGGCTTAATTTTCGCTACCACCACAGCGGCAAGTGCAGCCGATCTCACCGGATCCGGCTCCTCATTCGCTTTTAAATATATACAGGCATGCAAGGCAAGCAGTGGTCACAACGTGACTTACTCTTCAACAGGTTCAGGAACAGGTCGCAACAATTTCAATGATGGCACGACAGACTTTGGAGCCTCGGATGCTGCGAGCGCGCTCTCCAAAGCAACCGGTAAGTACCTTTACATCCCCATCGTTGGTGGCCCAGTCTCAATTCTGTACAACGTTCCCGAAGTGACGACCCAATTAAAGTTAGATGCGCCGACCCTTGCGAAAATTCTCCGTGGCTCTATCACTCGCTGGGATGATGGTGCGATTGTTGCTTTAAATGCGGGCGCGAAGTTGCCAGCAAAGCCAATCATCGTTGTCTATCGTTCCGCATCTTCAGGTACAACAGAGAACATGACCGACTACCTAAATAAGGTCGCACCAACAGAGTGGCCAAAAGTTAAGAGCAGTACCTTCACCTCCGCCACCCCAGCTCTTCCACGAGGCGCTAAGGGTGCAGCAAACTCGCAGGTTCTCGTCTCTACGGTGAAATCAACGAAGTATGCGCTCGGGTATGCAGATCTCTCCGATGCTATCTCAAGCAAGGTTCCCTTTGCCGCAATGAAGAACGAGAATGGCGAATTCATCTCGCCAACTCCCGAGGCAGCAGCAAAGTTCCTCGGCGAATTTAGTGCAGCTGATCCACTCACGGGCGTGGCTCTGGATTTCACTAAGAAAATTGCCGGGGCATACAACATGTCGCTCTTCACCTACGCAATCGCACCAAAAGCTGGTGGCATGAAGTCGGGAACAAATGTTCCAGCAGTGAAGGAATTGGTAAATCACCTTCTCACAAAGTGCACAGCAGGAACAGCGCTTGGATACTCACAAATCTCAGGCAATCTGCTCACTGCAGCAAAGGCGCTAGTCGAACAGATTAGTTAATTTCCCCACGTAGGACCCAGATGGGCAGGCTAGTAACTAGCCTGCCCATTCTCTTTGATTAATCAATTAGCTATCTCGGAATCTTCCTCTACATTTATAAATATCTCACGTCGATAGTAAGCAAGTTCTTTAATTGAATCGAGGGCATCATTAAGAGCTCGATGATTGCCAGATTTTTCAGGGGCTTGAAAATATTTCGATGGATACCATCGTTTTGCTAATTCTTTCACGGAAGAGACATCGATTGTCCGGTAGTGGAGAAATTGGTTTACCCTAGGTAAATCTCGGGAGATAAAATACCGATCCATCCAGGTACTATTGCCGCCAAGTGGCGATTTGCCCGGTGGCACGCCTTGATCCTGCAGGTATGTAAGAATTAATTCCTCCGCCTGGCTAAGCTCAATGCCATCAGATAAAACTGAGAGTAACCCTGACTCACTATGCATCTGTCGCACAAAATCACTCATCTGATTGAGCGCGCCTTTTGGAATAGGTACTTCAGCATTCATGCGCGCCTGGCAGGAATCGAACCTGCGACAACCCGCTTAGAAGGCGGGTGCTCTATCCGACTGAGCTACAGGCGCATTAATAGCATCAATGGTATCGGTTTATTAATCGAACCTTTGAGACGATAAAGTGCGCCTTATGGCTGAGTTCATTTACACGATGAAGAAGGCGCGCAAGGCGCATGGTGACAAGGTCATCCTTGATGATGTCACGTTGATGTTCCTGCCTGGGGCAAAAATTGGCGTTGTTGGCCCGAACGGCGCTGGTAAGTCAACAGTTCTTCAAATCATGGCTGGTCTCCAGCAGCCCTCCAACGGTGAGGCGTATCTGACCCCTGGGTACTCCGTGGGAATCTTGCTGCAAGAACCACCTCTCAATGAATCAAAAAACGTTCTAGAGAATGTTCAAGAGGGCGTTGCAGAGATTATGGAGATGCTCGCGCGCTTTAATGAAATTTCGGAGTTGATGTCCGCTCCCGATGCCGATTACGACAAATTACTCGCCGAGATGGGCGACCTCCAGGAGAAGCTCGATCATGCCAATGCCTGGGAGATCGATTCGCGACTGGAGCAAGCAATGGATGCGCTCCGTTGTCCGCCACCAGATGCAGATGTCAAAGTTCTCTCCGGTGGAGAACGTCGTCGAGTTGCGCTCTGCAAATTATTATTACAAGCACCTGACCTACTCTTACTTGATGAGCCAACTAACCACTTGGATGCAGAATCAGTGCTTTGGCTCGAACAACATCTTGCTAAATACAACGGAACAGTGGTCGCGATTACTCACGATCGTTACTTCCTCGACAATGTTGCGCAATGGATTCTCGAACTTGACCGAGGTCGCGCCTATCCATACGAAGGAAATTATTCGACTTATCTTGAGACTAAGGCGCAGCGCTTAAAGATCGAAGGTCAGAAAGATGCTAAGCGCGCAAAACGTCTTGCCGAAGAACTTGAATGGGTGCGGCAAAACGCAAAAGGACGTCAGGTTAAACAGAAAGCTCGTCTCGCACGTTACGAGGAGATGGCAGCCGAAGCAGAGAAGATGCGCAAACTCGACTTCGAAGAGATCCAGATTCCACCAGGGCCACGCCTTGGAAATGTTGTTGTTGAAGTTGAGAATCTCGTTAAGGGTTTTGGCGATCGCTTACTCTTTGATGGCCTCTCTTTCACACTTCCGCGAAACGGTATCGTCGGCGTTATCGGACCAAACGGTGCGGGTAAGACCACGCTCTTTAAGATGATTCA
>RFXN01000060.1 GCA_009921625.1 Candidatus Fonsibacter lacus
AAGGCCAAGGCTGCAAAGCCAGATGCAATTGCAATTATCGGATTCAATGAGACCACTAAGGTCCTTACCGAATTGATCAAGCAGGGAATCGGACCCGACAAGGTAAAGACCTATCTTGTTGACGGCAACCTCTCCAGCCAGGCTTATAAGGATCTACCAAAGGGCATCATGAAAGGCGTCAAGGCAACACTTCCAGGCGTTCTCACCAGCGATGACCTCAAGAAGAAGCTTCTTGAAGTAGATTCAAAGCTCACCGACTTCTCCTATGCACCTGAGTCCTACGATGCAGTAGTGCTCATCGCACTTGCTGCTGAGCAGGGCAAGGGCACCGATGGCAAGACCATCGCAGCTAACTTGAAGTCAGTCTCCTCAGGTGGCACCAAGTGCACATCGTTCAAGGAGTGCAAAGACTTGATCGCTGCTGGAACCGACATCGATTACGACGGCGTTTCTGGACCAGTTGACTTTGACGACAATGGTGACCCAACAGTGGCCACCATGGGCGTGTACGAGTACACCGCTAATGACAAGTTCGAAGCAAAGGCTGATCAATTCATCACCGGCGCAGTTCCTGCACAACAGTAATCGCGTCTAGTTAGGTAACCAGTTAGGGCCGGCCTCGAAAGAGGTCGGCCCTAATTTCTTTAACTACCTAATTATTTTTTGCGAGAGTGCCCAGGTATAGCTCAATAACTTTTGGGTCATTGGCAAGTGATCGACCAGTTCCAGTGTACGCATTACGCCCTTGATCTAAAACATAACCACGCTCAACAATCTGCAGGCAGCGGCGCGCATTTTGTTCAACCATAATTACCGTCACACCGGTCTTATTAATCTCACGAACCCGGACAAAGACTTCATCTTGAAGTGCGGGAGAGAGACCTGCACTTGGTTCATCGAGCAATAGAACGCTTGGTGCCATCATCAACGCTCTACCCATGGCAACCATTTGCCGCTCGCCACCTGAAAGAGATCCAGCGCGCTGTTTCTTTCTGGCGCCAAGGGTGGGAAAGAGGGTTGTTACGAAATCAAAGCGCTCTGCAAAACTCTCTGGTCGCTGGTAGGCGCCCATCTGTAAATTCTCTTCGATAGTGAGCGATGGAAAGACATTATTTGTCTGCGGCACAAAGCCAATACCTGCTCGGACTAGTTGGTCTGCGCGTTTATTGGTGACATCTTCACCCTTGAGTCGAACGATGCCATCTCGCACCTTTACCAATCCAAAAAGCGACTTCAGTAGCGTCGATTTGCCAGCGCCATTTGGGCCAATGATTCCAACTAACTCCCCTTCATTGGCGTAAAGATCGCAACCGTTGAGGATATTTACCCCGGGTAAATAACCAGCGATGATGCCTGCTGCTTCAACAAGGGGGGTGCCGCTCGTTTGTAATGAGTTCATCGTCAATTACCGCCCCTCTTCGAGGGAGAGATCATGGTGGGCGCCAAGATATGCATCGATAACCTTTTGATTTCCCATGACGGAGTCAGGGCTACCCTCTGCGACAATTTTGCCTTCCGCCATCACAATAACCCAGTCGCTGATATCGCGAACCATATCCATATCGTGTTCTACGAAGAGTACGGTCATTCCGTCATCCCGCAGATCTTTAATGTGGCCAAGGAGGGATTGTTTTAGCGCTGGGTTAACGCCCGCCATGGGTTCATCAAGCATCACAATCTCAGGTTGAACCATGAGCGCACGAGCCATCTCGAGAAGTTTTCGTTGTCCACCAGAGAGAGCAGCTGCAAAATCCTTTTTCTTATCGATGAGCGTGAAGCGGGTCAGCAGCTCCTCTGCTTGTGCAGTGATCCCTGCCTCTTCTCCCTTCCAGAGCGCAGGAAAGAGAGCGCGAATAAAGGATTCACCACGTTGATCTCGTGCAGCCAATCGCATGTTATCGATCACTGAGAGGCGAAAGAGCGCCTTTGTTAGTTGGAAGGTTCTGACCATTCCTTTACGAGCGACCTTATGTGACGGTGTGCCAGAAATCTCTTCCCCATTGAGAGTCCAGTTGCCATCATCGGCGCTATCAAAGCCGGTGAGCAAGTTGAAGAGCGTTGTTTTGCCGGCGCCATTGGGACCAATGAGAGCAGTAATAGAGCCTCGTTGAATCTCCACGTGTTCCACATGTACTGCGGTCAGACCACCAAATTGTGCTCTTTGAAGTTGGTTTTAGGCGCGTGCATCGAGAGCCAACTCCTTCCGATCCCCAAAGATTCCTTGGGGTCTAAAGATCATCAGCAACATCAGGCCAAGTCCCACAAGCATGAAACGAATCTGGCCCACTTGGTTCACGCCGATGAGCCACTCGGGGATGTAGCCCGCAGAGACCGCCTGGCGGAGCATTTGCTCCACGAAGACAAGAAGGAACCAGAAGATAACTGCGCCTGCAATCGGGGCGAGTACGCGAGCGGCGCCGCCAAGAATCAGAACAGTGTAGGCAAAAAATGTGAGCGCAGTTCCATAATTATCAGGTTGTACCGACTGCCTAGAAAGTGCGTAGACAAAGCCGCCTATCGAGCCGATTACGCCACCTACTATGAGCGATTGAATTTTATATAGATAGACATTCTTACCAAGTGAGCGAACGGCATCTTCATCTTCTCGAATAGCTTTGAGAAGGCGACCCCAGGGCGAGTTCACCAGTAGCCACATTAAAAAGAGAATTACCGCGACGAGGGCCCAGCCCACCACTACTACCCATAAATCATTTGGCGTAAAACGAAGGAACGGTAAATTCAGGCCAGAGGTAAAAGGATTGAGATCAAAGAATTCTTTTCCAAATTTTCCGGTGATTCCATCGGAGCCACCCAGAGTTTTATTAAAGGTAGCCGAGCGCGCCACCTGACGGATTATTTCTCCGGCCGCGATGGTCACAATCGCTAAATAATCTGCGCGTAGTCGAAGGGTAGGAATTCCAAGGAGTAGGGCCAAAATAATAGAGTTACCAATTCCAATGAGTAACGCTACCCATAATGAAAACTCAAACGAGACCACCGATACTGCAACGCTATATGCGCCAACTGCCAGAAAGCCCGCTTGACCAAAATTAAGCAGGCCGGTGTATCCAAAGTGCATATTGAGACCTATTGCCGCGAGCGCAAAAATAATGGTATTGACTCCGATTGCAGCGCTCAAGGATTGTTGCGTGATAAAGAGGAAATCCATTAGCCAACCCGTCCCTTCTTACCAAGGATGCCTTGTGGCCGGACGAGGAGAATGAGGATCAAAATAACTAGAGCGCCAACGTACTTCAATTCAGTTGGAATGAAGAGAGTGGAGAGTTGGATGGACACTCCGATTACTAGCGAACCAATAAGTGCTCCATTAATTGTTCCTAAACCACCAAGTGTTACTGCGGCGAAAATCAGCAAGAGTAGATCTTGTCCCATGAAAAAGCTCACTCCTTGATTGACGGTAACCATAATCCCGGCAAAGGAGGCAAGGGTTGCGCCAAGAATCCAGACTGCGCGAATGACCTTCTCTACCTCGATACCAGAGGATGATGCGAGGGCGGGATTATCCGCAACTGCTCGACTTGCTTTGCCCATATGGCTTCGTGATAGCCAGATAGTTGCAATCACCAGCATTGCCAACCCGATCGTTGAGGTGATGATGGATTTTGGCGTAATCGACACGAGGCCAAGAGTTAACCCGGCTTGTCCCGCATATTCCGGTAACTGCCTGGTATCGCCTCCGAATATAAAAAGAAAGAAATAACGAATTAAAATCGCAAACCCAATCGAAACAATGAGCGCAGCAATCAAGCCCGTTCCTCGACGTCGGAGCGGTTGCCAGAGGAATTTATCCTGCAGATATCCGCCTATAAATGCTGAGAGCGCAACGGCTAATGGAATCGCAAGGACTACTTTGAGACCAACAACGGCGCTCAAGTAGTAGGTAAGTAATCCACCAAGAGTGAGTAGTTCACCATGGGCAAAATTTGTTAACCCAGTGGTACCAAATACCAAATTAAGGCCAAGCGCAGCGAGCGCAATAACGAGCGCGAGTATTAAGCCATCAGCAAGTAACTGCGCGCTTCGCTCAAGATTTGTTGTTTTCTCTACACCAGGTCCTATTGGAAATAAAATCGTGACATCAAATCCTAGCGAGATAACATTTGCTTTGATAGTTGCTTTCGCTGGATCGGTTAACGCTTGTCCCGAGGGAAGTTGTTCCTGGTTAATTGACACCTGATAGACCGCAGCCGCAGGCACTTCAATTTTCCACTTTCCGGAAGTATCGCTTTTTGATTCACCAGAGAAACCATTTGGTCCTGTTGCTGAAATAGTTACCCCTGCGATCGGCGCTTTTGCCGAATCAACCAGGGTTCCTTGAATATATGTAGGTGTCGCGGCTGAAGCAGAGGTTGCTACTGCTGAAAAGAGGAGCGAGGTAAGGAGAGTAAGAGCGATTGAACTCATAATGACCAGTGAGCTCCGACGCGAAGAGGCCAAGCGGACTCTCACGACTTTCTGCATGGCGCTCCCTGATGGTGTGAAGGTGGGGATGAAAATCCCGGTTGGTAGCGTACCTAGCGAGGGGTAAAAAGACGAGAACTGGCTATTGCTCAAGAATTAAGCAGGTGATTCGCGCAGTGCAGGTCCGCCGCCCTTGGTCATCGGTGATTGTTATGTTGTAGCTCGCCAAGGTTCGCCCTAATGAAATCGCTTCAGCGACCGCAGTTACATAACCAGAGCGCGCGGCTCGATGATGGGTAGCGTTGATATCTACGCCAACCACACGGCGATGTAGCCCAGCATGTAAGTGAGCGCCAATCGAGCCTAGGCTCTCGGCGAGGACGACATTTGCCCCTCCATGAAGTAAGTCAAATGGCTGCGTGTTTCCCTCGACCGGCATCCTCCCGACCAAACGCTCCGGACTTGCTTCGAGAATCTCAATTCCCATCTTCTCGTCGAGAGCGCCGCGCCCGCGCGCATTTAACTGCGCTAGTTGCTCTGGGGAAATCGCGCCTGAATGACCCGCTGACTGCGGCTGATTTTGATCGCTCATTGGGCAAGCATATTGCGAATAAGAGTGAATACCGACCCATGGGTTCTACTCTTACGCTATGTCTGAGTCTTTAGCCGGGGCGTCTGCCAATAAATCTGGAGAGGCGAAGAATTTACTTCTTCTTGATGGCCACTCTTTGGCATATCGAGCATTCCATGCCCTTCCAGTAGAGAACTTCACTACATCCAGCGGACAGCCCACCAATGCGCTTTACGGCTTTACCTCCATGATTCTCAACTTACTTCGTGACATCAATCCTTCGCACATAGCAGTTGCATTCGATGTGTCAAGAAAAACATTTCGCAGTGAGAAATTTCCTGAATATAAGGCAACAAGATCAAAAACTCCCGATGAGTTTCGAAGTCAGATGGATTTGCTTCACGAAATCATCGAGGCATTGGGAATAACTCATGTTGAACGAGAGGGATACGAAGCTGATGATGTGATTGCTACCTTAGCAAGGCAGGCAACGGCCAAAGGTTTCATCGTGGAAATTTGTTCTGGTGATCGTGATTCTTTTCAATTGGTAAATAACTCAGTGACTGTGCTTTACCCGAAGAAGGGAGTGAGCGAACTTGCCCGCATGACCCCTGAGGCAGTAATTGAGAAATACGGATTAACTCCAGAGCAATATCCTGATTTTGCGGCGCTTAGAGGCGATCCGAGCGATAACTTGCCTTCAATTCCTGGCGTCGGAGAGAAAACTGCAACGAAATGGATTGCCGAATATGGATCACTCTCTGGATTAATTGCGAAAGTAGACCAGATTCCGGGAAAAGTTGGCGAATCACTTCGCGCGCATCTTCCGCAAGTACTTCTCAATCGAGAGTTGACCCAACTCGATATCGACGTCCCGCTGCCAGTTGGCCCAGATGAATTATCTAAACGGGCAATTGATCAACAGAAGATCAGAGCGCTATTTGATCTCTTGGAATTCCGTTCGCTAAAGGAGCGCT